>JBOIBC010000101.1:0-5484 GCA_050739295.1 Gammaproteobacteria bacterium | reverse complement strand
GGACGGTTTTGCTGCCTCGACACGGTATTCCCAATCATTCACCGCGGGCAGCCATTTCTGGGCGGTGATGGTGGTGCCGTTTCCGCTGTCCGTGACGACCCGGAATTCATCCACCATCCGGCGTACACCGCATAATCCGAGGCCCAGGCCACCCGATGTCGAGTAACCGCCCATCAACGCCCGCTCTACCTCCGGAATGCCCGGGCCGTCGTCCCGGCTGATAATGGTGATGCCGTAGTGGGTGTTCCGCATCGCGCTTTCGAGCACTATCTCGCCGCGCTCGGCATACAACACGATGTTGCGCGCCAGCTCCGAGATAATGGTGGCGATCAAGGTGGCCTCGGTGCTGGAAGCCCCACATTGCAACGTCAATTTACGCCCGCTTTGACGTGCGCACACGATATCCTTCACGCAGGTAATGGGAATCACCATGCTGTCCGAGAAATTCGCGGGCCTTTCCGCTGCCTCCGCATAATTCAGCCACAGCCAGTCTTGACCATCCGTTTCGAGGTGACTCTGAGTGTCTAAACGTTTCATACGCTTACTCCCGCCTTGGGACTCCTTGAGCGGCTCCGAGCCGGTTGCAGGTTGCTCGCATGGAGCATCTCATGCGTGTTCCTCTCGCGGTTAGTCTGTTCGTCGGTATGACTCGCCGACAGGATGTCGTCGGTCTGCAACCGATAGAGTTTACTCAGGTGAGCCGCCGCAGACAGATTGGTCCAATCGTAGCGGTTGAACATCAAAGCTTTTTTCAGCGTATCTTTGCCGCCTCTCAGGCGGAAACAATCCTTTATTTCTTCAAAGTTCAGCATGTCCGGAGACACGGCACACAGTTTATTGCCCAGGCCAAGCAAGCCCCCGAAGGCGAGCACCACATAGGCGATCGCACCGGTCGGGAAATCGAGCATGAAATCCTCGATATGGCCCAACCTCTTCCCGCGGTCATCGCGCACCACACAATTGCGCAGCGCAGATACCGGTTTTAATTCCGTCTCCGAGTGTATTGCGTCCATTGTCCACCTCGTTATTCATTATTTCTGCAGAGCCACAAACCCGATTCTCGAACGAATCGTGCACACTGCATTACGCAGTGGGAGGGAAAGTCCATCCGCGCCTCAGCGTGCCAGGCGCGCGGATGGACTTTTCAGGCCTCCTTCGCTTACTTGATTCGACTTATCGTGAACGACGAAAATCCGGCGCCGATGTCCCAGCCTTTACCGTGGCCGCTCACAGAAAGCGAAACCGGGCCTTTCGTCATGGCCATTGCACGGCCGGAATTGACCGCGCCTGCATGCGCCGAAGCCGTAGCGTAGCTGCCGAGCACGTCGTCAATATTTTTAACGCCGCTGAAGGTGCCGTGGGCATTGGTCAATTTGTATTTCCCGGCGCTCAATCCGCCGCCCTTGACGCTGATTTTCACAGGCATGCTCTTGCCGTTGGCGCAGTGCACCATGCCTTTGCCGCTGGCCGTCTCGTAGATCGCAGACCAGCCGCTCAGCTTGAAGCGCATGTGACACTTCATCGCTTTCGATGTGCTCTGCGACATATGAGTATCCTGCATGTTTGAATTCGACGCCAGGGCCGTCGCCGGAACACTCAGAAAAACCGCACCGGCAAGTGACGCGGCAGCACCTAAAGTTATAGATAGTTTGGACATATCGTCTCTCCTCATGTTTGAGCACAGCAAGGCGCGTGTTGCCTTACATCTCTCTAAGACATCGACAACAAAAAGTGTCGATACAAACAGCCCTTGTATTCAAGCGAACCGAAAACCTTGAATATTCAAGCTTCCCATACAATTTACAAGTAGTTGCCGTCAGTTTCAGTGCGCCAGCGCACATGGCTGCAGTTCATGCGCCGTTATATCAGCGTGGCGGTGGCGGAGTTCGGTTCAGAATCTGAACATGATCGCCTACCCGGAAAGCCGGCTGGTGCGCCTGATCCAGTGTTTGCGTGGTACCGCTGTCCATGCGGATAATTACCCGGTAATCGGACGCCGAGACCGACTGGATCGAGGTGATCACGCCGCAGTTTGAGCAGGTGCCGGACGTAGGCGCAGCGGTCAGTGCGACTTGCGGCTGTTGCGGAACAGGCCTCACAACGCACGCGGCGAGCAGTGCCACGGATCCGAGGGCCAGGCCGGCCAATAGTTTTTTACTGTAGTTTGCAATATCCATCATGTCCTCCAGTTTTCCTTTTGCCTGAGAAACAATGGGTGATCTGATAGCGCTTCTACTGCTACGAGACCATCTCGCATTTAATCGAACCCTGAATATTCAGAGTTCATTTATAAATTACGCGCGGCTGCAAGCGAGTTCTGTGCGCTGAAGCACATACGCGTAGTTTCATGGTGCGCAAGAGCACAGAACTAATGTTTTCCTCCATGCTCTAATTTGCATGCAGCGCAATGACGCTGTCGATTTACGAACTGGAGCCCCAGGAGGCAGTTAACAGCAAGTCAACAGCAAGAGGAGAGACACATGAATTACACGAATGGACAACACGGGATATACCCTACACGCGGACAGACAGAACGGTTAATAGAGCGTAAAGATCCGATTTTATATGGCTATCGGCACTTGGCTGAGGGCTTGAACGACGAGGAACTGACCCAGTACGGAAATAGAGGCTTTCTGATCCTCCCGAATGCCTTTTCCAAATCGGAAATATCGGCCCTTTACAGTGAGGTCAAGTTACAGTCGAAAAGACGCAAATACTGCTACATGAAGGACAACGGACAAATGCAGCCGGATAATTCAAAAAATCTGTTCGATATGCATAAAATGAGCGAGCGGATTTTGAAATTTACACGCGAAAAAAAAATAACCCACAAGGTGAAACAGATTCTCGGTAGCGATGTATATCTTCATCAATCTCAAATAAATATAGCCGACGAAAAGACGGGGATATCCTACCCGTGGCATTCTCAATTCGAACGCTGGTATGCCGAACACGGCGTACCCAGGATGCGTTGCATGGAAGCCTGGGTGATGCTGACGGAAAGCACAATGCATAATGGAGCAATGTGTCTGCTGGACAGGTCGCACAATATATTTGTCTCCTGCGCACAAGCCGACGGCCCAAGCCGCGAAACCCTCACCCGCCTATTGGGATTTGGAGGCGTGACCAACGCCTATGTAACGGCGGGCACACTGGTACTGTGCGACGGCAACTTGATGTGCGGCATGACGAAAAGTGTTGTGTCTTCGCCGCGGGCGATCGCGATGTTTTCATACAACAGCGTTGAAAACCGACCGCTCGAAGAAAGAGCGCCGGAAAACGAGATGGAATGGGAAACGAGCTTGCCTATGCCCGTCGGAGCGACATACGCGAAAACCGCGGCATGAGGAAGCTTTGAATTCTATTGAACGCAAGTAGATGAAGCAGGAGAAGGATGATGGCTAAGCAGAACCAATTCGAAGACGAACAGAAACGAATGCAACGCAGGCCTCAAAGGCAGTTCAGAAAACGGACGGATGACGATGCCGAACAAGCCGTTGGGGAAAGTGATGGATTTGTCTACAGGATTCAGGAACGCTACGGCGACAGCAAAGAAGATGCCATACGCCGTCTTTACGAGTAAGCGCAAGTCGTAAATGGGAAATTCAGCACGAGCAATTGAAAAGCAACAGGAGAAAGATGATGGCCAACCAGGATCAATTCGAAGGCAAATGGAAGCAGATGAAAGGCGGGCTGCGGGAACAGTTCGGGAAACTGACGGACGACGATGTCGAGCAAATTTCCGGCAAGCGCGATAAGCTTATTGGCAAGCTTCAGGAACGCTACGGTGATAGCAAGGAAGAAGCCGTACGCCGTGTAAACCAATACGAGCGTACGCTGTAAAGCCCCGAATACAGGTCACCCCGGCGAAAGCCGGGGTTCAGTCAGATCAAGTATCCCGGCCACTGGCCGGGATACTTTTACTGGATGCCGGCTTGCGCCAACATGTCGGAATAAATCAGTACCTGCCTAATGCATAGCGGTGGCTGGCGGCGGCACGGTTACCGGCGCCAATCTGGCCTGCTGGATCAGTTGGTTGAGTGCCGGAACGTCCTGTCCGGTTACTGTCGCCAACGCCTGCAATTGCGCATCGGTCTGTGATGACAACTTCTGCCACACCTGCTTCTCCGCCCGTGTCGGACGGCCTGGCGCCGCGCCGGTTTCGAAGGCCAGAGTGGCGAGCTTGCTGCGCAGGCGCACCGGATAATTGAGTGGATCTTCCGAGGCGTGCGATTTCGTTTGCATCAGGCCCTGTTCTATGGTGCTCAACTTGCCCAGAATGTTCTGCGCGCTTTTCGCCGCAGCGGAACCGGCTGCAAGACGCGGCTGATAGTCCTGAATCTGCTTGCGCAGCTTGCGGATGCGGAGCACGGCCTTGTTGACGTCATCCAGCTTGGAATGAATTTTAGAGAGCAAAGCGAACTGCGCATCGAGATCCGCTTGCGAGGCATCGATCCGCGGATCCTTAGCCACCTTGAACCGGCGCGTATGGGACTTGCCGTCGACATCAAGTGTCGCCGTGTAGGTGCCGGGCGGTACCCGTGGCCCTGCCATAGAACCAAACCAGATGACGCTGTTCGGCACCGCTTCGGCCGATGGCAGACGCAGGTTCCACACGAAGCGGTTCATACCAGCCCGCGTCGGTACCACGCCTTGCTGGTGCGGGTGTTTGGGCGGATAGAAGTGCTTCGATTCCGTGACCGGACTACCCTGCGGCGTTTTCACATTGGAGAATTCGGCCACGGTTTTGCCCTGGGCGTTGCTGAAAGTAAGCGTTACTTTCCCGCCGGACTTCGGTGCCTGCTTGAGTTCGTAGAACACGCTTACACCAGACGGCGGATTTTCACCCAGGCTGCGAGCATTGGCACCGGGGAAACTGCCGCCACCGGTCAGATAGGTTGTTTGCGGGTTAAACAGGAAAGCCTCCGCATTCACGGCTTTTTGCGTCAGTTCGCGTAGCGGTTGCAGATTGTCCAGCACCCAGAACGCGCGGCCGTGCGTTGCGAGCACCAGCGCGTTGTATTGCGGCTGGATTGCCATGTCACGCACCGCCGTGTGCGGCAGGTTGAGTTGCAATGGTTGCCAGTGATCGCCGCCGTTGAACGAAACGTAAACGCCGTTAAGTGTGCCCGCGAACAACAGGTTTGCATCCTGCGTGTCCTGGCGCACGACAAAACTCGACTGGTCCTGCGGCAACCCATTGGTAATCTTCGTCCAGTGTGCCCCGTAGTCCGCAGTCTTGTAGATATAAGGTTTGTAATCATCCTGGCGGTAGCACCGTGCGGCCAGAAATGCCGTGCCGGCTTTCAGCGGTGACGGATCGATGAGACTGATAGTGGCCCACTTGGGCAGCCCGCCCGGCGTCACATCGTGCCAGTGTGTGCCGTCATCACGCGTGACCCACACCTTGCCATCGTCCGTACCGGCCCACAGCAGTCCCGTCTTGAGCGGCGATTCAGCCAGCGCAAATACCGTGTCGTAATA
>JBOIBC010000100.1:0-5525 GCA_050739295.1 Gammaproteobacteria bacterium | reverse complement strand
CCGGAAGGCCGCGCGATGTAGCCCACCAGAATGTGCAGCAATTGGCCGAAGATGCTCTGCTGACTCAGGATATGCGAGGTATTCCAGAGTCCGTTGCCAAGCGCCGGCAGCAGCCCTGCCTGGTTGAGAAAGCCGGCGGCTTGCGCCGCGAGTCCCGCAGTGAGCAGCAGGATCAGCCAGCCGGTGACCGTGAAAAAATAACGGATGGGGATGAACAGCAGGCTGCGATACAGCAGCGCACCCGCCAGTACGCCGACAGCCAGACCCGCGAAACCGCCCACCGTCATGCCGAACTCATGTCCGCCGCTGGCGGCGATGGCCCACAGGAACAGCACGACTTCCGAGCCTTCGCGCATCACGGCGGTGAAGCAGATCACCAGCAGCGCCATCAAAGTCTTGTTACCCGCCTGCACCGCAGCGCCCACTTCCTTGATTTCGCCCGCGAGTTTGCGGCCGTGACCGCTCATCCAGATGTTGTGCCAGCCGAGCATCAGCACCGCAATCAGCAGAATCACGGCATCAAGCAGTGCTTGACCGGTGCCGGAGAAGGCCTCCGCAATGCCGGTGGCGAACAGCGCGACGCAGCCCGCGCCAAGCGCGCCCAGCACGATGCCACCCGACACCCACCAGCCGCGCCTTGCGACGCCGCGGCTCGCGCCGAGCACGATGGCGATAACCAGCGCGGCTTCTAGCACCTCACGAAAGACAATGATGCCGGTAGCAAGCATGTTATTTCTCGCCAGCTTTGGCCGGCGCTGCGACCACCACCCAGCCCTGGGCGGCATGATTGAAATCGTTGAAGAAATTGTAACGGCCCGGCGTAAGAGGGCCGATGTACACGGTCACCGAACTGTGTCCCGGCACCACGACTTCGCGGGACAAGTCATAACTTTCGAATTCTGCCGGAATGCTGTCCTGGTTGTGAACCACCAACTTGACCTTGGTGTCGGCCGGCAGGTGGAGCTCCTGGGCAGTAAATACCCGGTTCTGGATCACGAGCTCGGCCGTGGGAATACCGGCGAAGGCTGGGGTAAAAGCGAAGAACACTCCAAGCAGAGCAATGGCGGCAAAGCGTGCGGACATGCGGTTTCCTCGTTGGCAATGGTTCCGGGAACTGCCGGTGAATGCGAGTGATTCGCATTTACGAGCAGAGTATAGACCCAGTTTTCGGGATTGGCAATCATTCGCATTTGCGTTTATGATCGCAGACGCCGCAACAGGAAATGCCCATGTACGTCTGTGTCTGTAATGCAGTGACCGAGAGTCAGATTCGCCAAGCCGTGGTGGAGGGCGTTACCAGCCTGGCGACCCTCAAGACCCGGCTGGGCGTGGCTACCAATTGCGGTTGCTGTGAAGAGCAGGCGGCGCAGGCCATTCAGAAATACCTGCTGGAAACCGCTGTCGGCTCCAGGACACCTACCAAGCCTGCAATTCCCAGTCACAATGCTGCCTGATTGGGCGCGAATCCGAATCGTTCGCATTTTCCTTAGGTTTATATAATAAAATCAATGAGTTATTGATTTATATGGTGTGAACGCCTATGCTTTTCCCGCTTGTGGCATAAGCCGTTTTCCCTGCCAATCCGAGGACAGCATGCAAGGCGACGTCAAAGTCATCCAGTTTCTGAACAAGGCGCTCAAGAACGAACTTACTGCCATCAACCAGTATTTTCTGCATGCGCGCATGTTCAGGAATTGGGGCCTGAAGGAACTCGACGAGCATGAATACAAGGAATCGGTGGACGAAATGAAGCACGCCGACCGGCTCATCGAGCGCATCCTGTTCCTGGAGGGACTGCCGAATTTGCAGGAACTGGGCAAGCTCTATATCGGCGAGAACGTCAAGGAAATCATCGGGTGCGATCTAAAGCTGGAGATGGAAGCAGCGCCGCTGCTGCGCGAAGCCATCGCCTATTGCGAGACAAAAAGCGATTACATCTCAAGAGAATTGTTCGAGGACATCCTGGAGAGCGAAGAGGAACACATTGACTGGCTGGAGACCCAGTTGGATCTCATTAACCGCGTCGGTATCGAGAACTATACCCAGAAGAAAATTTGAAAACCTTGACGGTTGGCAAGACACCACGGCCCGCGTATGCGGGCCGTGTCGTTAGGACGGCTTTATCACCACAAGCAACACGATGGCAACGAGCAGCAGCCCCGGAAGCTCGTTGAACCAGCGATAGAAACGCGTACCGTGGCGGTTACGACCGCGTTTGAAATCCGCCATGAGCTTGCGGCAATAAATGTGGTACAGGATCAGAAGCACCACCAACGCAAGCTTCACGTGCAACCATGCGGGCATAGGCAGCCACCAGCCGATGAGCAGCCACAGGCCAAAGACGATGGTGCCGGCGGCGCCGATGTTCATGATGATAAAGAGCCGTTGCTCCATGACTTCGAAGCGTCTGAGGCTCACTTCGTCACGCGTTCCGGCGTGATACACGAATAGTCGCGGCAGGTAGAACAGTCCCGCGAACCAGGTCACCATGAAGATGATGTGAAAAGCCAATATCCAGCGCATAAGCGATGCCTCATTCTATTTTTGAAGAACCTACCTCAAAACTACTACGCTTGGCATAACTTGGTTGCGCACCGGCTCGAAATGGCCGCTTTCGGCATCTTGCCTCCCGCGGCACTTGTACATCCGTGTACATCGCTCACTTACCGGCGTGTACACTCCGGTTTCTCGCCGCCGCGGCACGCCGCATGCGACGTGCCGTTCTGCCTGCGCTTTTGGTCAGGAAGACCTTATGCCGCGGAGGGCATGGCAGATTTTTGCTCCTGCATTGCTGCACTTCCACCATCCATGGCGGTCGGATGCCCGAAAGCGGCCGCGACGTTTTGAAATAGGTTCGAGTCATTAGGCGCCGAACGTAGCAAAATATCCGATGACCGGTAGGACATGGTTTTATGGAAACACGATTACAAGTGTTGGCAAGCTGTCATGTGGCCCAATCCACACGTTATGGTCAAATTCTATCACCGCATGCTAAAACCAGGGTACGCGCAGGGTAGTTTGTCGTTTGGGCAGCAGGTAACATAGCGCCTGTTCCTGTCGCCGCATGGATCTTGTGTAGATGCCCAAGCAACTCGTGGTCAAGCATCACCGGCCGGCACGATTGAGGTTGGTCATCGTGATTGCGCTGATCGTAGTTGTCGTCCTCATCCTGCTGGCGTTTTTCTACGGCGGATCCCGCGCCGGCTACGACCGGCTGGCGGCGATGAAGCTGCGGGATAACCTGGATGCGCTCACGCAGAAAAATGCGCAATTGCAGGAACAAATCGTGGTGTTGCAACGCGAGCGCGACGTGGATCAGGTGGCGCGCCAGCAAGTGCAGCAGAGCCTGGAGGCTCAACAGACCAAGCTGCTGAACCTGCAGGAGGAACTCGCCTTCTATAAAGGCATTGTTTCACCCGCCACCGGCGAGGAAGGCATTCGCGTCCAGAGTCTCAAGTTCACCAGTGGCGGGGCGCCCCGGTTGTATCATTACCACTTGGTGCTGGTTCAGGTACGCACCAAGGAATTCAGGGTTTCGGGCAGCGTCTCTATTAAGATATACGGCGCACAGCAGGGCAAACCCGTGATTCTTGACGCGCGCAGTATCGCGCCCAAGGGCAGCCAGCCGCTCAGCTTCGCATTCCAGTATTTTCAAAATCTGGAAGGCGACGCGATTTTTCCTGAGGGTTTTATCCCCGGCAGGGTGGAAGTCACGGTGGCCGAGAGCGGGCATGGTCCGGTTCAGCAGAACTTTGAATGGCAAACTATTCATGGTTAGGAGGTGAGCAATGTTCAGTGGTAAAAGTCAGCGCCCCGCCGTGCGCATAGACACGTTGGTGGGCCGGAATACCGAAATCAGCGGCGATGTGAGTTTCAGCGGCGGCTTGCATGTGGATGGCACCATCCGCGGCAACGTGAGTGCCGGAAACGATGCGGAATCCATGCTCAGCCTGAGTCAGCATGGCGTCATCAAGGGTGAAATTCGTGTGCCCCACGTGACCATCAACGGCACGGTGGAAGGCGACGTATATGCCGAACAGCGGCTTGAGCTGGGCGCGGAAGCCCGGATCACGGGCGACGTGCATTACAACCTCATCGAGATGACAGTGGGCGCCACCGTGGATGGCAAGATGGTGCACAAACCGGCCGGCCCCACGCTGGCCCTGAGCCATCAGAAATCCGAGGCGCCGGTCACACCCTCAGGCCGCGGAGTCGTGGGAGAGGGCTGAGTTATAATAAGACTCACATCGCACGAGTCTCGCCATGGATACCGAAGTCGCCAATTCGCCGTTGATCTTCACCAGCGCTGCCGCGCGCAAGGTGCGGCAGCTTATCGAGGAGGAGTCGAATCCGGCTCTCAAGCTGCGGGTGTTCGTCACCGGCGGGGGCTGTTCGGGCTTTCAGTATGGCTTCACGTTTGATGAGAATGTGGAAGAAGGCGATACCCAGGTGAGCAACGAGGGTGTTGTCCTTCTGGTGGATCCCATGAGTTATCAATACTTGGCGGGTGCGGAGATTGATTACTCCGAGGGTCTGGAAGGCGCGCAGTTCGTGATCCGCAATCCCAATGCCACGACGAGTTGTGGCTGCGGTTCCTCGTTCAGCGTCTGAGAAAGCCGGTTTTGTTGACAACGGGCGCTGCGGCGCCCGTTGTCGTTTACGCGGGATAGATCGCGCCCAGCACGGCCGGTTCGCGTGCACCGGTGACAGCAGGCAGGTTGCCGGGGCGACGGGCGAGGGTCTCTCGCGCCAGCCAGGCGAACGCCATGGCCTCCACCCAGTCTGGCGCGATGCCAAATTCATTTGTGGTGCTCAATTCGCAAGCGGGAAGAAGCGCGGCGAGGCGTTTGACCAGATGCGCATTGTGAATGCCGCCGCCGCACAGCAGCACGCGCGAAACCCGCGGTGTTTGCTTGCGGACGGCATCGGCGATGCAGCGCGCCGTCAGTTCGCAAAGCGTTGCCATCACATCCGCCGCCGGCAATTTTGTATCCACAAGCGCCTTTCCCAGCCAGGCCTGGCTGAAATGTTCACGGCCGGTACTCTTGGGTGGTGGCCGTTGAAAATATTCATCCGCCAGCAGTCTTCGCAACAATATTTCATCCACGTTTCCCGACGCCGCGAACGTGCCGTTTTCGTCGTAGGGCGCGTGCAGGTGTTCGCGGCTCCAGGCATCCATGAGCAGATTGCCGGGCCCAGTGTCGAAGCCGCTTACCGGTCCGTTCTGCGCGGACAGCAAGGTGAGGTTGGCGATGCCGCCGATATTGATCACTGCACGGGTTTCGTTCGGATCCGCGAAGACTGCGTGGTGGAAGGCCGGCACCAGCGGTGCGCCCTGGCCGCCCAGAGCCATATCGCGGCGGCGGAAATCGGCCACGGTGGCGATGCCGGTGCGTGCGGCAATGATGTTGGGATCGGCGATTTGCAGGCTGAAAGGATGCGGGCCGCCGGGGCGATGGCGCACGGTCTGGCCGTGGCTGCCGATGGCGCGGATATCCTGATTGGAGAGTCTGGATTGTTTCAGG
>JBOIBC010000099.1:0-5534 GCA_050739295.1 Gammaproteobacteria bacterium | reverse complement strand
GAGCGGACTTTGCCTATCCTCCACGTGAATTGGTGTTTTCTTGCAGTTCACTGTTTGTGGGCGTACTTGGTGCGCTGGTCGCGTGGGTTTTGTTCCGCCTGATCGGTTTGTGCACCAACCTGCTGTTCTACCAGCATTACTCCTGGGCGTTTACTTCACCAGCGGGCAATCATCTGGGTTGGCTGGTGGTGCTGGTGCCGGTGTTCGGCGGATTGATCGTGGGTTTGATGGCGCGCTACGGCACTGAACGCATCCGCGGCCACGGCATTCCCGAGGCGCTGGAAGCCATTCTCTATGGCAAGAGCATCATGTCGCTCAAGGTGGCGGTGTTGAAGCCGCTGTCTTCCGCGGTTTGCATCGGTTCCGGCGGACCGTTTGGCGCTGAAGGCCCCATCATCATGACCGGCGGAGCCGTGGGCTCGCTGGTGTCGAGAATTTTCACCTTGACCGCGAGTGAGCGACGCGTATTGCTGGTGGCTGGCGCTTCCGCCGGCATGGCGGCGACATTCGATACACCCATCGCCGCCACGTTATTGGCGGTGGAACTGATGCTGTTTGAATTGAAGCCGCGCAGCCTGATTCCGGTGGCGTTGGCCTGCGCGGTGGCGGCGGCACTGCGTCCCTATCTGCTCGGCAACGGACCGCTGTTTCCAGTACCCAGCGATCTTGTTGTCAACAACATCGGCTTACTGTCAGCAGTAGTCTGCGGCGTACTTGGCGGCATGCTGTCCGCGGTCCTGACCGTGGTGGTATATGCCTGCGAAGATGCTTTCCGTAAATTACCCATCCACTGGATGTGGTGGCCGGCGCTCGGCGGCATTGCCGTGGGCATCGGCGGTTATTTCGAGCCGCATGCCCTGGGTGTGGGGTATGACGTCATCAATGACTTGGTGAACGGCAAATTGCTGGTGATGGCGGCTATAACTCTGGCGGCGGTGAAGCTGGTGATCTGGGCCATCTCGCTGGGTTCCGGCACTTCCGGAGGCGTGCTCGCGCCGCTGCTCATCATGGGCGCGGGTCTGGGTGTGGTAGAGGGCACGTTTCTGCCCGGCGCGAATCCGCTCATCTGGCCGATGGTGAGCATGGGCGCGGTACTCGCCGGCACCATGCGCTCGCCACTCACCGCCATCGTATTCACGCTGGAACTTACCCACAGTATCAGCGCCCTGGGGCCGCTGCTGATTGCCTGCATCGCGGCGCACACCTTCAGTGTGTTGTTCATGAAACGCTCCATTCTCACGGAGAAAGTCGCGCGCCGTGGCTTGCAAATTTTCCGTGAATACAGCGTGGATCCCATGGGCACCCAGCTCGTCAAGGATTTGATGACCACCGATGTCATGACGATTCCTGGTTCGATGGCTGCTGCGCAGGCTTGGGACGACTATTTCGGTCACACCACGCAGAAATTCCGCAGCTATCCGGTAGTGGATGACCAAGGCAGGATTTTGGGCATCGTCACGCGCACGGAAATGGCGAAATACAAGGCCGAAACGCCGGACAAAAAACTGGTGGAGTGCTTCAAGGAACAGCAGCCGGCCGTCATCACGCCCGAGACCACTTGCCAGGAAGCCGCCGGCCGCATGGCCATGGAACACTTGGAACGCCTGCCGGTGGTGGCCGATGAAGAGGGCATGAAGCTCTTGGGCGTGGTGACGCGCTTCGACGTGGTCAAGGCGTTGTTGCCTTACTTTGACAGCGAAAAACGCCCGGAAAAACTTCTGGATATCACCTGGCTTAACGGTCGGCGCAGCAAGCGCCCAAACAAGCCAGATGGCGGATCGGGACCATCGGCATCGCCGTGAGTATGGCAAAGAGCAGCTGCTCGCGGCTTTGCCGCTTGCCCATGCGGTAAACTAGCAGCTTGTTGAAAAAGGCCCTGTATGCTTCACAATCCTGCTACGCATACAGGTCCAAGGTGGGCTTTCTGCCCACTCGTCCGGTGCATTGCACCGGACCCGTGGCCTTTTTAAACGAAAACCGAAAATGTGATTTCCGGTTTTCTCCATTTTTCAATCAGTTAGATTGATTGAAAAATACGGGTACATCCCTATACCTGTCTAGCAGGTTGTTTTTCAACAACCTGCTAGACAGCCAAACACAAAACTTGCTAGCGGAGAGGCCTCATGTTCAGTCAGGATATGACAATTGCCGGGTTCGACGATGAACTCAATGACGCCTTGCGTTCGGAGTTGAAGCGTCAGGAAGAAAACGTCGAACTCATCGCCTCCGAAAACTACGTGAGTCCACGGGTGCTGGCCGCCCAGGGTTCGGTGCTCACCAACAAATACGCCGAGGGCTATCCCGGCAAACGGTATTACGGCGGTTGTGAGTTCGTGGACGTGGCCGAGCGTCTCGCCATCGAACGCGCGAAAAAACTGTTCAACGCGGCATATGCCAACGTGCAGCCGCATTCCGGCTCCCAGGCCAACGCGGCGGTGTATTACGCGCTCATGCAGCCTGGCGACAGCCTGCTTGGCATGTCACTGGCGCACGGCGGCCATTTAACCCATGGTGCCAAGGTGAGTTTCTCCGGCAAGCATTTCAACGTGCATCAATACGGCATTGATACGAAAACCGGTTTGCTGGATTACAGACAGGTAGAGCAGTTGGCGCACGAGCACAAGCCGAGAGTCATCGTCGCAGGTTTTTCCGCGTATTCGCGCCGCATTGACTGGCAGAAATTCCGCGACATCGCCGATGCCGTGGGTGCATATTTTGTTGTGGACATGGCGCATGTGGCCGGCCTGGTGGCAGCGGGTATTTACCCCGATCCAGTCAATATCGCGGACGTGACCACGACTACCACGCACAAGACGCTGCGCGGGCCGCGCGGCGGCCTGATCCTGGCAAGAGCCAACCCGGAGATCGAAAAGAAACTCAGCTCGATGGTGTTTCCAGGTACCCAGGGCGGGCCACTGATGCACGTAATCGCGGCCAAAGCGGTGGCCTTGCTGGAAGCCCTGCAGCCAGAATTTAAGATTTACCAGCAGCAGGTGCTCGACAACGCGCGTGCCATGGCCGATGGTTTCTTGAAACGCGGCTACAACATCGTTTCCGGCGGCACCGACGATCACCTGTTCCTCATGGATCTCATCAGCCGGAACATCACCGGCAAGGATGCGGATGCGGCACTGCACCGGGCCAATATCACCGTCAACAAGAACGCCGTACCCAATGATCCGCGTCCGCCTATGGTGACTTCCGGCTTGCGCATCGGTACACCGGCTGCGACCACCCGCGGTTTGAAAGAAAACGAAATTCGCGAGTTGGCCGGCTGGATGGCGGATATCCTGGATAATCTCGACAACGAGAAAACCATTGCACGGGTGAAGGACCAGGTACTGGCACTGTGCAGGAAGTTTCCGGTGTATCCGGCCGGAATGCGATTCTGAACGGAAAGGCGTCTGCATAAATGCACTGCCCCTTTTGCAGCCACCAAGACACCAAGGTGATTGATTCGCGCCTGGCGGGCGAGGGCGCGCAGGTACGCCGTCGCCGCGAATGTGAAAAATGCGGCGAACGTTTCACCACTTTCGAAAGCGCCGAACTGGTGATGCCGCGCATCATCAAGAACAACGGCACCCGCGAGCCCTTTGATGAGCACAAGTTGCGCGCCGGCATGATGCGTGCGCTGGAGAAACGTCCGGTGAGCACCGAAGCCATCGAGGCCGCCATCGCGCGCATCGGCCATAAACTGCAGGTGACCGGCGAGCGCGAAATCCGTTCCCTGCAGGTGGGCGAACGCGTCATGGAAGAACTCAAAGGCCTGGACGAAGTCGCCTACGTGCGTTTCGCGTCCGTCTATCGCAGTTTCGAGGATGCCAATGAATTTCGTGAGGAGGTCGAGCGCCTCAAGGATGAGGTTATCCGTGAGGCCATGAAGCGCGAGCAAATGCCCTTATTACCGGAAGAAGAAAGGAAATAGAAGTGCTGCGTGCTGTGTGCTGCGTAAAGACAAGAAGGCGATACGCTCATTATTTACTGACTGCGAATAGCATGTACGCTGGCGATTCGCGGTACGCGGTACGTAGCACGCAGCGCCCCATATTTATGCCAATCCACTAGATGTCTTCCGTCACCGATTATGAATATATGGCCGAAGCCCTGCGGCTCGCGGAGCAGGGACTGTACACTACCGATCCCAATCCACGCGTCGGCTGCGTGATCGTGAAAGACGGCCGGGTTGTTGGGCGCGGCTTTCATCACAAAGCCGGTGAAGCCCATGCGGAGGTGCATGCACTTGAAGAAGCCGGTGCGCAGGCGCGTGGCGCTACGGTCTATGTCACGCTGGAACCCTGCGTCCACTTCGGCCGTACGCCGCCGTGTGCGGATGCATTGATTAAAGCAGGCATCGCGCGGGTGATTGCCGCCATGCAGGATCCCAATCCGAAAGTCGCGGGCAAGGGGTTTGAAAAGCTGCATGCTGTCGGCATCGAAACCGCGTATGGCTTGATGGAGGCCGAAGCGAGGAAACTCAATCCGGGTTTCATCAGCCGCATGGACCGCGGCCGGCCCTGGCTGCGCAGCAAGTTGGCAGTAAGTCTGGATGGCCGCACCGCGCTCGCTAACGGCGCAAGCAAATGGATTACAGGTAAAGCAGCGCGAGAAGACGTGCAACGCTGGCGGGCCCGCAGCTCAGCCATTCTGACGGGCATCGGCACAGTGTCGAGCGATAATCCATCGCTGACGGTCCGGTTAGGGGGTGAGCACGACCTGCGCCAACCCCTGCGCATCGTGGTGGACTCTCATCTGCGCACGCCGGCCACGGCGAAACTGTTTCAGAATAGTGGTCCGGTTTACATCGCAACGATTGAGAGTGGCGCCGCACGACACAAGGTTCTTGCGGATACGGGTGCGGTTCCAATAGAGTTACCGGCAGTTAACGGACAGGTTGATCTTGTTGCCTTGATGCAGCATTTGACCAAGCTTGAGTGCAACGAAATACTGGTGGAAGCGGGCGCCACGCTGAACGGCGCATTGTTACAAGCGGGTTTGCTGGACGAGCTGGTCATTTACATGGCGCCGTGTGTATTGGGCGATACCGCCCGTGGCATGTTTCATCTGCCACCATTTGAGAATCTCGGCCAGCGGCTGGAATTGCAGCTGACCGATATGCGGATGATAGGGCACGATTTGCGTATTCTCGCAATACCAAGATCAAGGGATTCGTGATGTTTACCGGCATCGTACAAGCAGTCGGCAAGATACACACGTTTGAAACGCGCAGCAGTGATGCACGTGTGCGGATTGAAACAGGCGTTATGGACCTGGATACGGTAAATAGCGGCGACAGTATCGCGGTAAACGGCTGTTGCCTCACCGTGATAGAGAAACTGCCGGATGGTTTCACCGCGGATGCATCCACTGAAACCTTGTCGCTCACTACCCTCGGCGATTTGAAACCCGGAGATCCGGTGAATCTCGAAGCCGCCCTGACATTATCCGCTCCGCTGGGCGGTCATCTGGTGATCGGTCACGTGGATGGCGTGGGCACCGTACGCAGCCGCGAAGCGGACGGCCGCTCGGTACGTTTC
>JBOIBC010000098.1:0-5535 GCA_050739295.1 Gammaproteobacteria bacterium | reverse complement strand
GGACAAACGTTGCGGTACGCGTGCACCGCATCGCCGTGGCGCACCAGGAAATATTCATCCGGAAAGCGGGCACCCGGTGGGGAAAACCCGCGCGCACCCGGATCAGGGAGTTCCGCGAGGGCACAGACAAGGTGGCGTAGGGCTTCCGGCATGGTGGGATTCGGCGGCCTGCTTTGCAAGGTAGCGGGTTTTCTTTTATCGTCAGCGCTTCATCCACGCGCGGTAACAGAATGTTTGCCACACCCGACGAAGCGGAGAGCGCATTTTACACCGCCATCGCCAATGCCAGCCTGGACGCCATGATGGCGGTATGGATGGAAAGCGAATCGGTTATCTGCGTGCATCCCGTGGGACCGAAACTTGCCGGACATTTGGCGGTGCGCGCTGGCTGGCTGGAGATGTTCCGCGGCGGCCGCGGTCTGCGTTTCCGCCTTTCGGAGGTGAGCCGCACCCAGGACGCGCTGCTCGCCATCCACGTATTGCAGGAACACATCAGCGTACCGGGTGAAAACACAGAGCGTCCGCCCATGATCGCCACCAATATTTATCAACTCACCCAAGACGGCTGGCGCATGATCCTGCACCACGCTTCGCCCATTGCCGTGCAGAATCAAGCAGAAAAACCCCAGGGACGCCTGCACTGAAGAGTCTTCTTCAGGCGCTTCGAGGGACGTTCCTAAATTCAACCTCATCAATGCGCCGGCGCAAGAATACCAGCAACACCAATCCCGGCAGCGCCAACAACACACTCACGATAAAGAGCGCGCTCCAACCGGCGTATTCCGCCACATAGCCGGCCGACGGCCCCAAAAATACACGCGAGACAGAATCCAGCGCCGACAGCAGCGCAAACTGGAATGCGGTGTAGCGGTGATCGCAGAGCGCCATGAGGTAGGCGAGGAACGCCGCCGTGCCCATGCCCCAGGCAAGGTTTTCCACGCCCACTGCCACCACCATACCGAGGTAACTGTGTCCGATGATGGACAAGGCCAGGAATGTCAGGATGGATACAGCTTGCAGGATGCCGAAATAAAACAGGGCGCGAAACAGTGACAGCCGCGCCATCAGCACGCCACCCAGAAACACGCCCACGATCGTGGCCGCGATGCCGAAGCCCTTGTTCACCACGCCTACGTCGGTGGCGGTGAAGTGCAAGCCCTCGATGAGAAAAGCGTTGGTGAGCAGGCCCGAAAACCAGTCGCCGAATTTATACAGCACCACCAGCAGCAGCAAGGCGATGGCGCCGCGTCGCAACACCAGTTCCAGCAAAGGTTTCACGACGGCGTCCGCGAGCGTGCGCGGCGGCGTGACCTTGATTTCCGGTTCCGGCCCGATACAGGTGGGAATCATGGCAATAAGCATCAGCAACGCCATCAACAGATAACTGTTGCGCCAGCCGATACGATCCGAGAGAATCAACACCACCGCGCCTGCCACGATCATGGCGAGGCGGTAACCTCCCGCCTGCACCGCTGCGCCAAGGCCGCGTTCCGCGGGCCGCAGAATGTCGGTGAAATAGGCGTTATAGGGGATGTCCTGGGACGCGGAAGCAAACGCCAGCGCAAACGCCAGAATTCCCATGCGCCAGGCATGGCTTGCGGGATCGGTTACCGCCATGCCCGCGAGGATCAGGACCAATGCCAGTTGCGCCAGCAGGATCCAGCCGCGCCGGCGTCCCAGGAACGGCGGCACATAGCGGTCCATGAACGGCGCCCACAGGAACTTGAATGAATACGGCAAGCCCACGAGTGAAAACCAGCCAATGGTGGAGATGTCCACGTGCAGTGTCGCCAGCCATGCCTGCAGAGTGCTGCCGGACAGCGCCAAGGGCAGACCGGAGGAAAACCCCAGCAGCAAGGTGATGCCGACGCGGCGGTTCCAGCAGGTGCGCGCCAGTTCTGCGAGGGAATTCATGTTCAAGGCACGCGCCTTCGAGGGAATATTCACGGGCTGCAATCGTAATCCATGATCAGCGGCGCGTGATCGGAGAAGCGCTGCTCTTTATATATGGACGCTTTTTGTACCGCGTCTTTCAGGCCCGGCGTGACAATCTGGTAATCAATGCGCCAGCCCACGTTCTTGGCCCAGGCCTGGCCTCGATTAGACCACCAGGTGTACTGATCGGGACGTGGGTCAATCGTACGGAACGCATCCACGAATCCGGCGGGGCCGAAAAGCTCGTCCAGCCAGGCGCGTTCGTGCGGCAGGAAACCGGAATTCTTCTGATTGCTCTTCCAGTTCCTGAGATCAATTTCCTGGTGCGCGATGTTCCAGTCGCCGCACAGAATGTATTCACGTTTCTTGCGGCGCAGCGATTTGAGATACGGCATGAAGACCTTCAGGAAACGATCCTTGGACGCCTGGCGCTCTGGACCCGCCGAACCCGACGGCAGATACAAAGACACCACCGACAGATTCTTGAAGCGCGCCTCCAGATAACGGCCTTCACCGTCGAATTCCTTTGCACCAAAACCCATGATCACGTCTTCGGGTTGCGTGCGCGTGTACAGCGCGGTGCCGGCGTAGCCTTTCTTCTGCGCGTCGAAATAAAAACAATGATGTTTTTCAGGCCGGAAGGCGGGATCTGTGAGCTGGTCTTCCTGGGCCTTGGTCTCCTGCACGCACACCACCTCGGCGCGCTGCCTCGGCAGCCACTCGAACAGGCCCTTGCGGGCGGCGGCGCGGATGCCGTTGACGTTGAGCGTGATAATGCGCATGGACGGCTTGATAAAATAAAACGTGTATCATACCCGACCGTTTTGCGGACGCACGGTGGTTTAGAGGCGCCCTTATGCAGGATTATCGGCAGGAATTCCTCGAGTTTGCCCTGGAGCACGGCGTGCTGCGTTTCGGCGAGTTCACTCTGAAATCGGGGCGCAAAAGTCCGTATTTCTTCAACGCCGGCCTGTTCAACAGCGGCGCGGCACTCGCCAGACTCGGGCGCTTCTACGCGCGCACGGTGGTGGAATCCGGCATCAGCTTCGACATGCTGTTCGGTCCCGCCTACAAAGGCATCCCGCTGGTGAGCGTGACGGCGGCGGCACTGGCCGAACACCACGGCCGTGACCTGCCCTGGTGCTTCAACCGCAAGGAAGCCAAGGACCACGGTGAAGGCGGACTGCTGGTGGGTGCGCCGCTCGCGGGCCGGGTGCTGGTCATTGACGATGTGATCACCGCCGGCACGGCGGTGCGTGAATCCCTGAACATCATCCGCCAAGCCGGCGCCGCGCCCGCGGGCCTGATCATCGCGCTGGACCGGCAGGAGCGCGGCCAGCAGGGAAAATCCGCCATCGCCGAACTTCAAGAGAACGAGCATATTGAAGTAGCCGCTATCGCGCGCCTCGAGGACATCATCGCCTGGCTGCAAAACCGCCCGGACCTGGCTGTTTCCCTGACCGCATTGCGGGAATACCGTCAACGCTACGGCGCCTGATGCGGTGAGCTTGACGGTGGCCGATGCTATACTTTCGGCGACTCCACTGATTTACACAGATCAACGGTCAGAGACATGAAATCACGGATACTTTCAATCACTTTGGCCGCGGTGCTCGCGATCACTTTCGCAGCGGGCGCGCTTGCCCAGGATAAAACTCCCAAACTCTACAAATGGGTGGACAAAAACGGCGTGGTGCATTACGGCAGCAGCATTCCGCCGGAATACGCCAACCAGCAGATGGATGTGCTCAACAGCGAAGGCATCACCATCAAAACGCTGGAGGTTCACAAGACACCGCAGCAAGTCGTGCAAGACAAAAATGCTGAGGCCACGGCCGCGGAAAAGACCAAACAGGAACAGCAGCAGAAAGCCACCGACCAGATGCTGCTGGACACCTACACCTCGGTTGCGGATATCGAGCACGACCGGGACAGCCGGCTGGCGGGCATAAGCTCACAGGTCAATGTGATCAACGGCGCCATCGCCGGCCTGCAAAGCACACTCGCCGAATATCAAGCACGTGCAAAGGAATTGACCAGTGCGCACAAACCCATTCCCGCCAGCCTGAAAAAGAGTCTGGACAGCACGCAACAGCAACTCGACACGGATAAACAATTATTGTTCACGCAGCAACAACTGAAAAAGTCAACACAGGAACAATACACTACTTATATCAAACGTTTTCAGCAGTTGGCCCCGGATCAGAACAACGGTGGCAACTGAGCTTTGCAATGACCCGATGCAAGCGCCGCCACGAGGCGGCGTTTTCGTTTTAATGCCGGCCAGAGTGGCCAAACCCGCCCACGCCGCGTTTGCTCTCGGCAAATTCCGTGACGATCTCGAACATTGCCTGCGCAACAGGCACGATGACCATCTGCGCGATACGTTCCCCCGGCTGGATATTGAAGGCCTCGGCGCCACGATTCCAGCACGACACCAGGATCTCTCCTTGGTAATCTGAATCAATCAGCCCCACCAGATTGCCCAGCACGATGCCATGCTTGTGGCCGAGTCCGGAGCGCGGCAGCAGCATGGCGGCATACCCCGGATCACCGATATGGATGGCGATGCCGGCTGGAATCAACAGTGTCTCGCCGGGTTTGAGCGTCTGTGATTGCTTTAGGCAAGCGCGCAAATCTAGGCCGGCGGATCCGAGCGTAGCGTAATGTGGCAACGGGAATTCCTTGCCGATGCGCGTATCCAGAATCTTCACTTTTACATGCATATAAATCTCTCTCGAGCGGTAGAGATGCAGGGAATCAAGACACCGCTCATTTATATAGCGGATAACGTTCGGCAATCAGCCGGATCAATTTGCGCGCCAGTTCGAGCTTCGGCCCGCGGCCCAGTTCCGCGGCGCCATCTTCCCAGAACACCGTGAGCGCATTGTCGTCGCGGTCGAAACCCCGGCCGTTGCCGACCCAGTTCGCGGCTATCAGATCGAGACGTTTGTTCTTGAGTTTTGCTTTCGCGTTTATTTCGAGTTTTTCGGTCTCCGCCGCAAACCCCACAGTGAACGGCCGCGGTACGTGCGCGGCGACTTCCGCCAGAATATCCGTGGTTTTGGCCAGCTTCAGTTCCAGATCGTCGCCGCGCTTTTTGATCTTCTGTTGCGCGGCATCCGTGGGTGTGTAATCAGCCACCGCGGCGGCGGCGATGAAGATGTCCATCCTGGCTGCTTCAGCCATGACCGCCGCGTGCATCTCGGCCGCAGTTTCGATTTCCACGCGCCGCACATCTCTGGGCGTGGCCAGGTGCGTGGGGCCGCTCACCAGCGTGACTATGGCGCCGGCCTCCGCTGCGGCACGCGCCACCGCATAGCCCATCTTGCCGGAACTGCGGTTACTCATGTAGCGCACCGGATCAATGGGCTCGCGCGTGGGGCCGGCGGTCACCAGCACGCGCAGACCCTTCAGCGACACACTGCTTTCATCTTTCAAAGCAACGACGATTTCAGCCGGCTCCAGCATGCGTCCCATGCCCGTTTCGCCTTCCGCCAGTTCACCGGCCACCGGACCCAGCAGACGCACGCCGCGCTTTGCCAAACGCCTCACATTTTCCTGCGTGGCCGCATTTTCCCACATGACCCAGTTCATGGC
>JBOIBC010000097.1:0-5551 GCA_050739295.1 Gammaproteobacteria bacterium | reverse complement strand
CACCGGGGTCGCGGCCGGTGGAGAGCGCCGCCAGCACCCGGCGCATGATCTTGCCGGAGCGCGTCTTGGGCATGTCGGGCATGATCCACACGCGCCGCGGCCGGGCGATGACGCTGATTTTGACTTCGGTGGCCTTGGACACGCCCTGCACGAGTGCGTCGTTCGCGGCGGCGGGTCAATCGTCAGATAACCGCCGCCGCGAAAAATGTACGCCGCTGAACGCGTGGCGTGCGGGGTCAGAAGCCGCTGATTTCGGTAATGACCGGAGTGTGATCGGAGGGCCGTTCCCAGCCGCGGGGTTCCCTGTCTATGTGCGCCGCTGAGGCGCGTTCTGCCGCTGTCGGCGACAGCAGAATGTGGTCTATGCGCAGACCCAGGTTGCGCTGGAATCCGGCGGCGCGGTAGTCCCACCAACTGTAATGACCATTACCCTGCTCGAACAGGCGGAAGCTATCTTTCAATCCAGTCTCAAGCAGCGCATGAAATGCGGCACGTTCCGGTTCGCTCACCAGCACCTGACCTTGCCAGGTTTCGGGGTCGTGCACGTCGCGGTCTTCCGGCGCAATGTTCATATCCCCCAACACTACGAGTTTCGGCTGTTCGCTGAGTAATGTTTTTAACCAGCTATTCAATGCCTTGAGCCAATTCAGTTTGTATTGATATTTGTCCGAGTCCACCGTCTGGCCGTTGGGCACGTACAGATTGAGGATGCACAGATCGCCGATGTTCGCGGCCAGCACGCGTTTCTGTGCATCCTCAAAATCCGGCAGGGCGGCGGCCTGGATGGAAATCGGCATGCGGGAAACCAGTGCCACGCCGTTATAAGTGGGTTGACCCGAGAATGCGACTTGATAGCCTGCCCGTTGAAATTCCACGACGGGAAAATCCCGGTCTTCGGTCTTGGTTTCCTGCAGCGCCAACACATCCGGCTGCACGCTTGCCAGCCATTTGAGCACATGCGGCAGGCGCACGCGGAGAGAATTCACATTCCATGTGCTTATCTTCACGCAGCAATCCCGTTCAGGCGCAAGAAGGGTTCAAAGATCGGCTCGCGGCCACGGAATTCCACGAACAATTCCATGGCTTCGCGGCTGCCACCTTGGCCGAGAATCGTGTCCATGAAGCGCCGGCCGGTGGCGCGGTTGAAAATGCCGGTTTCTTCGAAGGCGGCATAAGCATCCGCCGCCAGTACCTCGGCCCACAGATAGCTGTAATAGCCCGCCGCATAGCCGCCGGCAAAGATGTGGGAAAAACTGTGGGCAAAACGGTTCCATTCCGGTATTGGCACAACACTTACCTCGCGGCGCACTTTTGCGAGTGCGCTGCTTATGAAATCTGCACCCACGTGTGTGTCCGCATTCAGGTGCAGGTTGAAATCGAACAGGCCGAATTCCAGTTGCCGCAGCATGAACAGTGCGGTGTGGAAGTGCCGCGCCGCCAGCAGTTTCCCGTAAAGCTCGTCCGGCAGCGGCTTGCCGGTTTGGTAATGACCGCTCACAAGTGCGAGACCCTCGCGGGTCCAGGCGAAGTTCTCGTGGAACTGGCTCGGCAGCTCCACCGCGTCCCAAGCCACACCGTTGACGCCGGCCACCGACGGATAATCCACCTGCGTCAGCAGATGGTGCAGGCAATGACCGAATTCGTGGAACAGGGTCACCACGTCATCATGACTGAGCAGGGAAGGCGTCTCGCCCAGGGGTGGCGGGAAATTGCAGGTGAGGTAGGCTGCCGGTATCTGCACGCCGCGCGCGGTCTTCCGGCGGCTCAAGGCATCGTCCATCCAGGCGCCGCTGCGCTTGCCGCTGCGGGTGAACAAATCCAGATACAGCCGGCCGCGGAGTGCGCCGGATTCGTCACGGATTTCATAGAGTTTCACATCCGGATGCCAGACCTCGGCGCCGCCCGCTTCCGCGAGCCGGATGCCGTACAACTTCTGCATCACCGCGAACAGGCCGGCGCGCACCCGCTCCACGGGGAAATACGGCCGCAGGACTTCATCAGAAATGGTAAAACGTTCCTCCCGCAATTTTTCCGCGTAATAGCTCATGTCCCAGGCGGCAAGCTGCGCCAAACTGTTCTGTTGACGGGCGTAATCCTGCAATTCCGCGAATTCACGCTGGCCGGCAGGCCGGCACCGGCGCACCAGATCTTCGAGGAATGTGGTCACCTCTTCGGGCGTGCGCACCATCTTGCTGGTGAGGGAATATTCAGCAAAATTTCTGAAGCCCGTCAGCAAGGCTGCTTCGTGGCGCAGCCTTAATATGTCGCGCATGTTGGCGCCATTGTCCCAGCGGCCGGCGTTCGGACCTTGATCGGACGCGCGCGTGCCATACGCGTGATACAGTTCCTCGCGCAAGGCTCTGTCATCCGCATACGTGATAACGGCCGAGTAGCTGGGATAATCCAGTGTGAACGCCCAACCGGCTAATTGACGCGATTGTGCTTCGTGACGGGCGCGCGCCAGTGCGGTTTCCGGAATACCGCGCACAGCATTTGCTTCTATCACATGCTTGAACCAGCCATGGGTCGCGTCGAGCAGATTTTCCTCGAACTTTGCTTCGATCCGTGAAAGCTGTTGCATGATATCGCGGAAACGCTGTTTTTTCTCCGGCGCCAGATCCACACCCGCGAGGCGGAAATCCCGCAAGGCGTCTTCGATGAGCTTGCGCTGGGCAGGTGTGTAGGCCGTCCATTCTGGACCGGCTTTCAAGGCGGTGTAACCGTGCTGCAAGGCCTCATTCTGACCCAGTTCCGTATCGTATTCACTCAGTTTCGGCAGACAGGCGTTGTAGGCTGCGCGGATTTCCGGCGCATTCATCACCGCGTTCAGATGCGCGGCCGGCGACCAGGCGCGATGCAGGCGTTCGTCCAGGGTTTCCAGAGGTTCGATGAAGTTGTCCCAGGTTGGAGGTGCAAGGGTCTGCAATTCCTGGATGCGCCTGCGGTTCTCGGCGAGAACCGTATCCACGGCCGGCTCGATATGTTCGGCGCGGATTTCGGAGAAACGAGGCAGGCCTTCCGGCGCGAGCAGCGGGTTGTCTTTCATGGGCAGACAGAGATTCGGAGGATCGTCGTCACGCATGTTAGCACGCTGGATTCAGCCTATAGGCGGCGAAAACCCCGCGCGGCCGGGATTACGGCTGCTTGGCTGGAGCTGTTTGCGACGTGTTGGCAGAGCGGTGGCGCGTCGTGATTAGATAACCGGCTGCGGCGCCGGCAACCACGAATACCAGCAGGCATCCGGCCGCCCAGAGTTGGAAACGCCTGATTACCTGGATTTCCGGACGCGTGGATATGATGAAACGCCGGCCGTCTTTCGGCTTTGCCAAGACATTTGTTGGCGCGCGTTGCATATCTTGCTGTTCCTGGGCCAGAATTTGCTCACGCGCGGCTTGCCGGGCATTTCCCCATTCTTGATCGTTCAACTGACCGTCATGATCGGCGTCGAAGCGCCGCAGCAATTCTGCCTGATCCTGCTTCCAGGCATGCAACACTTGTGCGACTTCATCGTTGATGGCCATGGCATCGGAGTTGTCGCTCTGGGTGCGGAAAAACCCCAGCGCAAAAATGAAATCATGAGGGGCAATGCGTTCTTCGATGTAGCGATACGGGGAAGTCAGGGCAAAACCACCGATAGGCGGGCCTCCCAGAGGCTGCGGCTGGTCTCCGTACCAGACTGTCCTGTTTGCTGGGATGACTTCGGCATGTTCCGGGTCCACCACGCACTGGCCGGTCGCATCACGGATCAGAAACAGATTGTCGCTGGTTCCGTGTTCGACGGTTTGCCAGCTCTGGTCGCGCCCGGTCCTCACGCGCTTCTCCACTGCATACGACCACCAGGTACAACGGCTTTGCGTAAGAGGTGAAATGATCGGTGGCCCCGGCATCAGATCCGCGTGGCCTTCAAACTTCACATACCCCTGAGCGGCGGAGCGGATGAGTGAGATGGGTATCTCCTTAACCGTCCAGGCGCGCATCAGAAACACAAAACCAGCGACCAGCCCGATAATGGCCACTACGCAAAGGATGAAGACCCACAGCCAGAAATTTCCGGGGTCAGCGGTTTGCATGGTGCGTACCTGGGTGAGCTAGTAGATCAACAGCAAGATGTAGCCGGCTCAGCTGAACAGTGCCTTCATATCTACATCTTTCTTGTCGTCCGCGGCAATTTCTAGACGGCTGGCTTCCTTGAAGCCGAAATTGCGAGCGATCAGAGATTGCGGGAACTGCTCGATACGAGTGTTGTAGGTGTTTACGGAATCGTTATAGAACTCGCGTCGGTCGGCGATGCTGTTCTCGAGTCCAGTGATGCGGGTCTGCAACTGTTGGAAGGATTCATCGGTCTTGAGGTTGGGATAGGCTTCGGCCACTGCAAACAGGCTGCCGATGCTGGCGCGCAACTGTCCTTCGGCGGGACCCAGGGCTGCCACGTTGCCGCTTGTGCGCGCCTGCTGCACACCTTCACGTGCCTGCATGACCTTGACCAGTGTCTGCTGCTCATAGCCCATATACTGTTTGCAGGTTTCGACCAGTTTGGGTAGTTCGTCGTGGCGTTGTTTGAGCAGGACGTCAATATTTGACCAGGCGGTGGCGACGTTGTTCTTCAACGACACCAGATTGTTGTACAGCACGAAGCCGTAGATGATGACGATAACGATGATCGCCAGGATCACAAAACCGGTTATGCTCATGACGCTCCCCAGAGGTAAATCAATATGCGTTGAAGTATACACTTGGGGGCCAGCAACGTATTTTCAGACCCAGTATCTTCGATAGACTGGCAAGGCTTAAGGGGTCAGGCTCAGGGGTAAAAGGTATGCCAATCAGGTCTTATCAGGGCGAGATGCCTGCCGTTGGCCGCGGCGTTTATGTGGATGATACCGCCTTGGTCATCGGCCAGGTGGCGCTGGGGGATGATGTATCTCTGTGGCCGTACACGGTGGCGCGGGGCGACGTGAACAGCATCCGCATCGGCGCGCGTAGCAACATCCAGGATCAGAGTGTGCTGCACGTGACCCACGACGGGCCGTACAGTCCCGGCGGGTTTCCGCTGGCCATCGGCGAGGACGTGACCGTGGGGCATAAATGCTTGTTGCACGCTTGCAGCATCGGCGGCCGTTGTCTGATCGGCATGGGCGCCATCGTCATGGACGGAGCGGTGATTGAGTCCGATGTGTTGTTGGGCGCCGGTAGCCTGGTGAGCCCCGGTAAGCGGCTGGAGTCCGGCCACCTCTACCGCGGCAGCCCGGTGCGGAAAATCCGGCCGCTGACGGACCTGGAACGGGAGATGTTGCACTACTCCGCCGCGCACTATGTGCGGCTCAAGAATCGTTATCTGGGTTCGTAAGCCTGTTTGTGCTGAAGTGCACAAGTGCCGGACGACGACTGGCGAATTTTCAGGCACGCAATTTGCATGTCCTGTAATTTTTTCATGGCATTTCGGCCAGATTTGCTGGTAAGGTGCAAGATCGCAACAGATACCAGCATGTTTGAAGACGATTTTCGTGGGCTGCAATAATACTTTCCACAATTCTGGCCTATGGTCTATACC
>JBOIBC010000096.1:0-5558 GCA_050739295.1 Gammaproteobacteria bacterium | reverse complement strand
GGGCAGCGATGTTCTGCACCATATTGGGGATGGCGGACAGATCGCCTTGGGCTTCACGCAGATGCAGATACGCCAGTCCATAACTTGAGAGCACGCCAATGACGAAATCATAGAGCGCGCGCGTATCGGAATCGGCCGGTATATTCCAGGTATTGGCGGGCGACAGGCGCACCCCTACGCGGTCCGCGCCGATGGCATCACTGATGCCGTCCACGATCTCGAACAGAAAACGTGCGCGGTTCGGGATGTCGCCGCCGTATTTATCGCTGCGCCGGTTACTGCCGTCGCGCAGGAACTGCTCGATGAGATAACCGTTGGCACCGTGGACCTCGACACCATCGAACCCTGCCAACATGGCGTTAATCGCCGCCTTGACGTAATCCTGCGCAATGTCACTGACTTCTGAAGTGTCTAGGGCGCGGGCAGTGACCGTATCCTTGAGACCCAAGGGCGTATACGACTTGGTCATGGGGTTGATGGCTGAAGGCGCCACCGGCAGCGCACCATCGTGAAAGTCTGGATGCGATACGTAACCCGCGTGCCAGAGCTGACTGAAAATGCGGCCACCGCGAGCATGCACCGCGTCAGTGACTTTCTTCCAGCCACGGACCTGGGCCTGCGAATGGATGCCGGGCGTATGTACGTAACCCACTCCTTGGGGAGATATTTGGGTGCCTTCGGCGATGATGAGCCCAGCGGATGCGCGTTGTGCGTAATATTGGGCCTGCATGTCCGTGGGCGCCTTATCGCGGTTATAGGCGCGCGAACGCGTCATGGGCGCCATGACTACACGGTTCGACAACGGATAGGGGCCGAGCGTAACCGGCGTCAACAATGGTTGTGTGTCCATGTGGATCTCCTCATCGCTATTAATAAGTTTTCGCATATTTATATATATAGATATAAAACCCGATTAAAAAGCCCCTCACGGGGTGCCTTGTTCCTGCGACGGTTACAAATCCTTTTTGAGGAAATCGCCTGCCCCCCTGATGGCGTCTTCGTTACGCTCGTAAAAGGTCCACTGCCCCTCGCGACGCGCAACCACTAGCCCGGCCTGCTCCAGGATGGCTAGGTACTGGGACGCGGTGGATTGGGACAGGCCAAGCTTTGCCTGAATTTCACCAACGCACACTTTGCGACCGCGAGCGCCACCAGTGGGGCAATCGCCGAAATGCTTGCCCGGCTCCTTCATCCATTGCAGTATCTTGAGCCGGGATTCATTGGCTAGCGCTTTGAAGACTTCCACCTGTTCCATGTGGCACAGTATATCGGCTATTCTCGATATGTCAATACCCCTTTGAGGGGACGCAGGTCTCAAGTTTGCTGAGTAAGGTTTTCATAATGAAGACCGCCAGCACCGATTGGGTTTGTGGTATTGCGAGATAAATCTCCGTCATAACGTCCGCCCACGCTTTTGGCCCTAGGTACACGACCGCATACACGGTTTGGGAATGTGCAATGCGATAACGTAATACCGCAGTGCAAGGATTAGGGTATTCGACTGTGTCTGGTTTGGGGATAAGCTGCGGCGGTGGCCCTTCCTGAAACGTGTCGGGCCACAGGGTAAGCATGGTTTGGTGGGCACCTGGAATAATTCCATCCGCTTCACCATAACTGCCAATATTTCCGAGTGAAAGTTCCATCATCATCCAACCACGCTCACCTAATTTTGGTTTCCCTCCAACATTTGGTGCCTCGAAAGCAAGATGGCCACCACCATCAGCACCTATGCCTGCCGACACAAGCATCCAATTGCGTGGCGCAACAACCCATCCGAATTCTTCAGCATAGTAAAGCGCAACTTGACTGCGTAATGCCTCAGGAATCGGAAGTACAAATGGGGGCACTTTTGATGGTTTGGGTGAATCCCAAAATAACGCGCCGGTATAAATATCAATGATGCTGGCTGGCACGCTAAGCGGATAACCCTTGGCATCGTGTGCGACATATGGCTTTATGCGGACGTATTTGCCGGATAGAGAGCCATTAACTGTTAGAACGGTGGGTAAGTTATGAACTTTATCGGCCAGTAATGAATAAGCACTGGCATTAGATATCGCGCCAAAAAATATAACCACGGTGGCTACCAACAATCCAGACTTGACAGCGTTTTTCATCTGGAATTGGTTATGGACAATGTCAAAACTGCTCTTCGGACAAAGCCAGCACACCAGTGGCTCCGGCGACAATCGATTCTTTCAGGCCCGCTGCCTTGGTCAATTCATGATCGGCATAGAAGCGGGCGGTGCCAATTTTGGCCTTATAAAAGGCAGCATCCCCTACACCTGCCGCGAGGCGTTTTTCGGCAATGAACGCGGCGCGCGCCATCTGCCAGCCGCCTGTCACGTTACCCAACAGCATCAGAAATGGCACCGAGCCTGCGGCCGCAGCTTTCACGTTGGCAGCATAATTCGTCACCAGCCAGTTCACAGATTCCTCCAGCGCGCGGATGCCATCGGTCAGACGCGCGCGAATGACTTTCAGGTCTTCACCTTGTGCTTTCGCCAACTCCGCATCCAGCCTGCGCATCTCGGCGATCAATCCTTTGACGGTCGCGCCCTGGTCGCGGGCGATCTTGCGTCCGATCAGATCCTTCGCCTGGATTCCGGTGGTGCCTTCATAAATTGTGCTGATGCGCGCGTCACGAAAATACTGCGCGGCACCAGTTTCTTCTATATAGCCCATGCCGCCATGGATCTGGATGCCGAGTGAGGTGATATCCACGGCGTTTTCTGTGCACCAGCCTTTCACCACCGGGATCATCAAATCCACGAAAGCTTGCGCCTGGCCGCGTTGCTTTTCATCTTCAAGGTGCATGGCCCGGTCCAATTGCGTGGCAGTCACGTAAGCCACCGCGCGCATGGCTTCCACGAGTGCCTTCATGCTCATCAGCATGCGGCGCACGTCCGGATGATGGATGATGGTCACGGGCTGACCATGGCGCACGCTGACATCGGCGCTCTGCACCCGCTCCTTCGCATAGCTGCGTGCGAGTTGCCAGGCGCGGTCGGCAATACCCAAGCCTTGCACGCCTACATCGAAGCGCGCCAGATTCATCATAATGAACATATATTCGAGGCCACGGTTCTCTTCGCCGATGAGATAGGCGATTGCACCACCATTCTCACCGTACGACATCACCGCGGTGGGACTGGCATGAATGCCAAGTTTGTGTTCGATGGATGCACACTGTACGTCGTTGCGCTTACCGAGCGTACCGTCTTTGTTCACCAGGAACTTGGGTACCAGAAACATTGAAATACCCTTGACGCCTTCAGGTGCGCCTGCCACCCTCGCCAATACCATATGGACGATGTTTTCGGTCCAGTCGTGCTCGCCATACGTGATGAAAATCTTCTGGCCGCTGAGCTTGTAGTGATCTCCCTCGCGCACCGCACGGCAGCGCACCGCCGCAAGGTCTGAGCCGGCCTGGGGTTCGGAAAGATTCATGGTGCCAGTCCACTCACCGGCGACCATTTTGGGTAGGAAACGTTTTTTAAGTTCGTCCGAACCACTCAGGATCAGTGCTTCCACCGCGCCCTGGGTCAGCAGCGCACACAATGCATAGGACATGTTGGCCGCCTGCCACATTTCCTGCACCGGCGCGGACACCAATTGCGGCAATCCCTGTCCACCGGATTCCGCTGGGATGGCGAGCGCGTTCCAACCATCCGCCACGAAACGCGTGTAGGCTTCCTTGAAACCATACGGAGTGGTCACTTCTCCGTTTTTGAAGCTGCAGCCTTCCTGATCACCCGCCTGATTCAACGGCGCCAGCACCTCGGCGGCAAACTTGGCCGCGGCATCCAGCACGGTCTCCGCCAGCTCCGGCGTGGTGTCGCCATAACCGGGCAAGCGGGTGACGCCCGCCAGATCGGCGAGCTCGTTCAAGACAAATTGCATGTCCCGCAGGGGGGCGGTATAGCTGGCCACATACGCTCCTGATTTTGTTGAAAAAAGAAAACAGGTACCGGGGCTGGAAGGGTCATTTTACGGTGTGGGGCGCCTGGCGGGAAATCCCATTACGGGGATTCGTCCATTAATTGGTGGAACAAGCTGGATTCCCGCTTGTAGAAGCCTTCCGTGTGGAAGGAATCCTCCAGCTTCAGATATTCATAGTCGAGATGGTGGCACAGCTCGTGCAGAAAAGTGCGCAGGAAGCTGCGAAAGGCCACTACCTGCTTCCTTTGTGCGGTACGCATCCACAGCGTGATTTTCGCTACCTTGAGCCGGCCTTCCACGCCTTCATAGAAGCCATGCAACTCACCATAGTCGTTGGAGGGGCGTGCCGCCATCACCTTGATGGTGACCAGCGGAGTTTTGAGCTGCTGCAATATGCCGCTTGCCAATTCCTTGCAGACCGCTTCCACCACGGCACGCTTGTCTGTCTTGAGCGCATCAACCAATTTCGCCGCTACTGACCGCAAGGGTGCCGGCTCCGGCAACACGAGAGCTTCAATCCTGTCGCTCGCTTGATAGATGCGCTTGTTTTTTGCGCTCAGACGATTGTAATAACTAAAGGGCATATGTTCCTTATAATAACCGGATGTTCGCTTCTGCTCGAATAGTCCAACTCACAATCTGGCTCGGCCGACTGGCACTGCTCGGCGTACTTAACTTCTTCCTGGTCTCAGTGACCCTGCAATTCCTGCGTCCGGATTACAGTCTCATGGGTACACCGCTGAGTTTTTATCTGCTCGGCCCATATGGCGTCTGGTTTCACATCGCTTTCTACACCCTTGCCGTCGCCATCGTGATGATCGCCGTCGGTTGCTATCTCGGCAGCGTGCGGCAGGCGCGTACTGCCACGACGTTAGTGCTGTTTATTCTGGGAGCGCTGGGCGTCGTGATCACGGCGATCTCACCCACCGACACCAACGCCAATCTTACGCTGCACGGCGTCATTCATATCGCAGCGGCCGCGCTCGCCTTCCTCGCCACCAGCGTAGCCATGCTCATCCAGTCCTGGCACTTCCGGCTGGACCCTGTCTGGCGCAAGCATTTCCGGCCCGCTATGGAGTTGGCGGTGTTCGAGTTCATCGTGTTGTGGTTTTATGCTCTCACCCACATTCCCGCACGGGGATTTATGGAAAAACTCACTATCCTGTTGATCCTGATCTGGCTCGGTCTCGTAGCGTGGCGGCTGCAATCCCTGCTTGCGCGAGCCCGCGCCGGCGAGCCGCTATAATTTCTGAATATTTATTGCAACAACCGATTGCCATGAGCCGCTGGCGCCCTGCCCCACCCAAGTCCTCGCCCTATATCACACTGGCCGGTTACCGGCGGCTGGAGAGCGAGCTGAAGCAACTGTGGCAGCAGCGTACCGAAGTGGTGCGGGCCCTGTCGGCGGCGGCGGCCGAGGGCGATCGTTCCGAGAACGCCGAGTACATTTACAGGAAGAAACAGTTGCGCGAGATGGACCGGCGCATCGGCTACCTGCAAAAACGCATGCCGCAACTGCGCGTCATCTCCGACCCACCATCTGACAGGAACCACGTGTTCTTCGGTGCGCGTGTGACATTGGAAGATGAACACGGCACACAGACTACATATCGGAT
>JBOIBC010000095.1:0-5569 GCA_050739295.1 Gammaproteobacteria bacterium | reverse complement strand
GGTCGTTATCTATATAGTGTTTCTCGTCGCGCTGCTGATCACCGTGCTGCCGGTCAGCGCGCTGCTCAAGACCCTGGCCGCGCCCTTGCTGCGCAAACGCATCGCGGCGCAGACGGCGTATTTCAGCGAACCTTCCGGAAATTGAATGCGGAACATGTCCATGACAGGCAAAGCCTACATCACCAATCTTTCGGCATTTCTGCCCAACGCTCCGATCAGCAACGATGAAATGGAGTCGGTACTGGGTATGATCGGCGGCCGCCCGTCGCGCGCGCGCCGCATCATCCTGCGCTCGAACGGCATCAAGACGCGGCACTACGCGATTGATCCTGCGACCGGCAAGGCCACCCACAGCAACGCGCAACTGACTGCGGCAGCCGTGCGCGGTTTGGCGAATGGAAATTTCAAGCTGGATCAGATTGACTTGCTTGCCTGCGGCACCACTTATGCCGATCAACTGGTGCCCGGCCACGCCAACATGGTGCACGGCGAACTCGGCATTCCGCCCTGCGAAAACGTCTCCACCTCCGGCGTGTGCATTAGCAGCACCACCGCGCTCAAATACGCCATGCTCGGCGTTGCCGGCGGCGAGTTCCTGCATGCGGTCAGCGCCGGTTCGGAAACGCCCTCGTCGGTAATGCATGCCAGGAATTTCCAGGCCGAGAGCGATATGCAAATCGAGGCGCTGGAAAAACAGGCGGCCATGGCATTCCAGAAAGATTTCATCCGCTGGATGCTGTCCGACGGCGCCGGCGCCGCCCTGATCGAACCGCAACCGGCCGAAAAGGGCCTGTCGCTGCGCATAGACTGGATCGTGGAACGCTCCTACGCCAATGAACAACCAGCCTGCATGTACGGCGGCGCGGAGAAACTGGAGGACGGAAGTCTCAAGGGCTGGCAGGAATACGATCCTTCGGAATGGGCGGAACGCTCGGTGTTCACGATCAAGCAGGATGTCAAGCAGCTCAACGAGCATGTCATGGCCTACACCGTCGAGCGGCCGCTGCGCGAAATACCCAAACTCAGAAACCTGAAACCGGAGAGCATTGATTTCTTCCTGCCGCACTATTCCTCACATTATTTCCGCGACAAGGTCCGCGAGCACATGCTCAAAGCCGGCTTTGATATCCCATTCGAGCGCTGGTTTACCAATCTTTATACCAAGGGTAATACCGGCGCGGCTTCCTTGTACATTATTCTTGAGGAGCTGTTCCATTCCGGCAGACTGAAATCTGGCCAACGTTTGCTGTGCTACATCCCTGAAAGCGGCCGCTTCAGCACCGCCTGGATGCACCTCACCGTCTGCGGTCCGGATGGCAAGGCCTGAGCTAGGTACAACATGAAGCAAGACGAGGTTCCACAGCAAAATGCCAAGGCCTTCATGGGCCACAGCAAGATGCTGTATGCACTGGATGACGCGGGCCATTACACACCGACACCTTGCAGCGGCTGGGAAGCCGAGGAAATCGTCCTCGATCAAGCCATCGCGGAATACCAGCAGCATGCCGCCGACGCCTGGCAACGCGCACGCCAGGGGCATGGTTCAACACTTGAATATCACATGTACCACCAGCGTATGGATCTGGTGCTGCTCGCGCAGAGCACCGGCTATTTCAAATGGCGCGTGCGCCGGCATCTCAAACCTGGCGCGTTCGAGAGGCTATCTGAAAAATACCGGCAGCGTTATGCCGAGGCACTGGGACTGACTGCTGTGCAACTTGACACACTTCCGGAGCAACCGTGAACGCGCAGCCGGCAGCGCTCGACACTATCGAGATACCCTTCGACCATCGGCAAAGTGCGCATTGTGAAAGCGGCGTGATCTCGTCGCTGCTGTGCCATGAAAACGTGAATATCTCCGAACCCATGGCCTTCGGTATCGCCGCGGGACTGGGATTTGCCTATCTGCCGTTCCTGAAATTCGGCGGCTTGCCACTGTTCGCCTACCGCATGCCACCCGGCGGCATCATCCGCGGCCTGACCCGGCGTCTTGGCATCAAAATGCACTTTGAAACCTTCAAGCAGCCGGCGGCCGGCATGCAGGCGCTGGACCGGCATCTGTCACAAGGACGGGTGGTGGGTATCCAGACTTCGGCGTTCTGGTTGTCGTATTTCCCGCCGGACATGCGCTTTCATTTCAATGCCCACAATCTGGTGGTGTATGGGAAGCGCGGCAACAACTACCTGATCAGCGATCCGGTGATTGATATCCTGGTGGAATGCGATGTGGAGTCTTTGCAAAAGGCCCGCTTCACGCGCGGCGTCCTGGCGCCCAGGGGCTTGCTTTACTATCCGCAGACCATTCCGCCCAAGCTGGATCTGCCGCGCGCCATCCGCAAGGCGATCCGCTTCACCACCGGCATGATGCTGTACGTGCCCGTGCCGATATTGGGCGTGCGCGGCATTCGTCTCGTCTCGCGCAAAATCCGCAGACTGAACCCACGCAACGAGCATCACAACAAGCTGCTGCTGGGCCACATCGTGCGGATGCAGGAAGAAATCGGCACCGGCGGCGCCGGCTTCCGTTTCCTGTATGCCTCGTTCCTGCAGGAAGCCGCCAGCGTGCTGGATAAACCCGGCCTTGTGGAGATTGCCGGTAAATTGACAGCGGTGGGCGACGAATGGCGGCGTTTCGCACTGCACGCCGCGAAAATGTGCAAAGACCGCATGCCGATGGATTACGGATTGCTTGCCGACCAGTTATTGCAGTGCGCGGACGGGGAAGAAAATATTTACAGGCAGCTACGCGCCCAGGTGAAGTAAAGACCAGCCGCGTTCGGAGTTGCCGTTGACCAGGAACAGCTTGCCGGACTTGTTGCTGGCTGCAAATTCCGCCACCCACACCGCTTCTGGATTGTCATGAAATGCGGCGTCCGGATCGGTCGGTGTGCTGTCCAGAAATCGCGATTGTAATATTCCCGCCATGCGGCTTTCCATGCCGTGCGCGCAACACAAACGATCACCCGTATTCCAGTTTGATTGCAGGAATTCTTCCAGACCGGAAAACTCCACGAAACGCCTGATTCCGATTGGCCGGGTTCCGTCCATATCAGATTGCAACAACAACCAGTGGCTGCCTTCGGCTAGAGGCTGATCTTCCGGCAATCCCTGGCGCAAGCGGTGCGCTGCGAGTGGCAACGTGGCTTCCTCCACCACGCCCACCAGGGCCTGTTGGGTAATGCCAAGCGCCATGTCCGACATGGCCACGCTCAGCGCCGCTTCCAGACTGGCACCGCGCCGCGAAATGAAGAAGTTCTGGCCACTCAAGCCCAGATTGCGGGCAACGTAGAAACCCGCGGCGCTGCCCAGAGTATTGATGAAATTGTACGGCTTGGGGATTTCCCAGTCGCGCACCAGTTGCTCCTGGACCGTGATGTTGTTGCTCATGGGTCCGAGTCCCGAGCCAAGATAGATTCCGCAATCCGACCGCAAGGCATGGCCGACCGCGCAGCGTGCCGACCCCAGCAACGCCAACTGGATGAAGCGGTCAATGCGGCGAAAGTTCTCCCGGCATACGCTCATCAGGGCCGGCTCCAAGGCCGGCAAGGACGAGCCCTCGCACACCGGCTGAAAATAATGACTGGCTGACACGAGGCTGATCACGGTGCGGTTTTCTCCAGCACCAGCACGGTATTGTTGCCGCCGAATCCAAAGTGGTTAAGCAGATAATAGCCATCCTGCGCGGCCGCCGTCTGCACGAGCGGATGTACACCCAATGCAGGATCCGGGGTTTCAAATCCGGGCGTGGCAGGCAGACAGCCGCGCTGCAAAGCACCCGCGAACAACACCAGTTCGTTGATGCAACAGGCGCCCAGGGTGTGCCCGATATAAGGCTTGAGCACGGATACCGGCGGCAAGCTCTCAAACACCTGGTGCATTCCCAGGGCTTCTGCGCTGTCGCCGGTGGTTGTGGCGGTGCCGTGCGCCTTGATGCCGCGCACCTGCCGTGGCTGCACACACACCTGCTCGAACGTCCGGCGCAACAGTGCGGCGACGGACAACCCATCCGGATTGGCAGTGGTCACACTCCAGGTATCGCAATTATTCGCGCCGCCCGTCACTTTCAAACACTTTGAGTCGTCGGCTTGTGACGACAACAGCACTGCGCCGATGCCTTCGCCGAGCACGATGCCTTTGCGCGCGGCATCGAAGGGCTGCAATCTGTCGGCCAGAATCTGCAAGCCGGAGAAACCCGCGAGTGTGGTGCGATTCGCGAGTTCCGCGCCTATCACCAGCGCATGCCGGTACCAGCCCAGCTCGAGCATGTGCAGCGCGCCCAGCACCGCATTGGCAGATGCGGTGCAGGCGGTGTTGTAGATATAGGTATCACCGGCATTGCCGAGTGCGCGTTGCGCGAGCACGGCAATGTCCTGATACCCGCACAAAGGAAGCGGTATTGCATTTTGCGACTTGTGCGCCAAAGCCGCCGCGTAATGCGATTCCGACAGACCGATGGAAAAGCAGGAGGAACCGATGAACAACGGCAGCTGCCGAACTTCGGCATCGGTCAATCCGGCTTGCGCCACCGCGGCCCGAACTACCGACGGCAGCAGTTGCTCGAAGCGGCCCGGATCGAATAACCCGGCCTGATCCGGAATACGGTAGTATGGCAGTTGCAGCGGTTCGGCGAATTCGTCCAGCTGTATTGTCACGCGCGGCAACTGCATGCGCAGCATTGCAGAAACACAACTTTGTGCATCCATGCCGAGCGCGCAACTCAACCCTGCACCGCGAATGTAAGCACCGGACATGTGCGATTCAGGTACCCGCAAGGATGAAGTCTGCCAGCGTGTTGATGGAAGTCAGGGCAGCGCGCGTCTGATTGTTGCCATCAATGCGCTTGCCGTATTTCTGTTTCACCGCGAGGGCGATCTGCAGGGCATCCAGGGAATCCAGGCCCAGCGCGCCTTCGCTGCCGATGAGCACGGCATCGTCTGGAATCTGCGCCGGGTTCAGATTCTTCTGGCATTCCGTGATGATCATCTGTTTGAGTTCGAGTTTGAGTTGTGCTCTGTCCATATTCGCTCATTGCCTTTTTTGCAAACCAAGACGCAGCCCCGCCAGCACCAGACAGGCAATGCCAAAACCAAACAGCAGTGCGGCCTGCGGCACCACCATGCGGAGTCCGCCCTGGCGCAAAAAGACATCGAGAAACCCCTGCAAACCCCAGGCCATGGGTGAATAGTGACTCAACGCCTGCATGACCGGCGGCATCAGGAAGCTCGGCACCATGATACCGCCCACCGCCGCCATCAGCAGATTGGCCACGCCGGTAAAAATCGTGGCCTGTTCGCTGGTGGACACCAGGTTCGCGATCAGCAGCGCATAGGCCACCGAAGCAAAACTCGCCGCCAGCGCCATTAGGCACAGCGCCAGTGGAGCATGTCCGAGGGTCAGCCGGTCACCACCAAGCCACGGCACCACAAAGACTCCAACTCCAAGCATCAGCACCACTTGCAACAGATTGATGCCGAGATACGGCAGCAATTTACCCAGCAACAGGCTTTTTGCGCTCAGACCCATGCTGCGCAAACGCGCATAGGTACCTTGCTGGCGTTCCTGCACCCAA
>JBOIBC010000094.1:0-5595 GCA_050739295.1 Gammaproteobacteria bacterium | reverse complement strand
GGGCTCGAATGCGAAACAGTGTGGGCAGCCATACCAGAAGAATTCGATCACTTCGATCTGACCGGGCTGCACCGTGGTGGGTTGGGGCGGCGAGACCGGCACGTAATTCACGCCCTCCTTGAAGCTGGTGGCCGCCAAAGCTGCGCTGCTTGTGAGCAGCACACCCGCAGCGAGCAGTCCGATAGCCAAGGTTTTTAATGTACTCATCACGAATCTCCTGACAATCAATGCAATGTGAAGTGTTAAGGGAATTCTGAGTCTAACAGGTTGTTGAAAAACAACCTGCTAGTCCGCGCCAGCAGGCAGCGCGGCCTGTTCGCGTTGCACCAGCCAGTTTACCGCGTTCATGATGTCCGCGGTGGGCAGCTTATAGCCTGCGCCGGTCAACCATTTACCGTTCACCGTCAGCACCGGCACGCTGGTGACGCCGTAGCGTTGTGCCAGTACCTTGGCCTGTGCAATTTGTGTGTCAACGGTGAGCGAATTCCAGACGGTCTCGAATTGTTTCGCGCTGATGCCGAGCTGTCCGGTGAAGACATTCTCGTAATCGGCCGCTGTGGCGAAGTTCACGTGACGGATATGGATCGCAGCATAAATCACTGTACTGGCCTTGTCGCCGATGCCGAGCTGCATGGCCGTGTAATACGCACGCGCTGCCAGGTCCCATTGCGGATTGAGTGCCGCCGGTACGCGTGTCAGCACCACGTTCGCGGCCTTGTTCTTGTCCCAGGATTCCAGGTACGGCCCCAGCGTGAAGCAATGCGGATTGCCATACCAGAAAAATTCCAGCACCTCGATCTGGCCCGGGTCCACATTCACCGGCTGGGCCGGCATCACCGGAATGTAGTTAACACCTTCCTTGTAAGTGGCGGGCGTGCCGGCGGCGCAGGCCGCGCCGGCAGCAAGGCCGAGTGCTAGCATGCAGGGAATCAGGAATCTTTGTATGTTCATCTAAGCGCGCTGGCCTAAGCACATCAACGTGCAGATAATCAGAGCGTGCATCGCGTTAAAAAGTTCAAGGCTGGATCGGCGTGCTGTGCAGGCCCTGAATGTAGGACGCCACGGCTTTCATCTGCGCCGGTGTCAGGTGTGCGGCGATGGTATCCATCATGGGTGATTTGCGGGCGCCACTGGCGAAAGCCTCGAGCTGGCTGACGACGTAATCCGCATGCTGGCCGGCCAGCGCCGGAATCAGCATCGGCCCATTGCCGGCGCCATCCGGCCCATGACAGGCGAGACAGGCGGGTACGCCGGACTCGCGGTCACCGCCGCGATAGATGGCCTCACCGGTTTTTACCAGACCTGGGTCGGCCTCGCCGGTTTTCACCGTCTGGCTGGAGAACCAGGCCGCCAGATCCCGCATGTCCTGGTCATTCAAAGGCGCAGCCATGCCGGCCATGATAGGGTTTTTGCGCTCACCGGACTTGAAACGCTGAAGTTCCCGGACGATGTAGTCCGCGTTCTGGCCTGCGAGCTTGGGAAACTGCGGACTCACGCTGTTGCCATCGGCGCCATGACAGGCCGCGCAGGTGGCGGACCTCTTCTGGCCGGCCGTAGCATTGCCTTGAACCGACGCGGCGCTGGTCTGGGCCGCGGGGGCGCCGTTTGGAGCCGCAGCCGTCCTGGACTGTGCCGCGGCGGCCGTACCGCTGATATTGATGCTGAGTGTGAAAACACCCGCCGCAGCCGCGATCATCACAAACTTGTTCATGTGCAACAGCTCCTGGAGGAAAGCGGACGGCGCGGCGGCCGTAAGGTATGCTCGCGGAACCCCAGTCCCGCAGCCGTGCCGCGCAAATAATGAAGACTGGATTTTACACCAAGCCCTTGAACCGGCTCCACCGGTACCCTAATCTCATGGACGCTGATTTCCGCCATACCCGTTTCCTGAAAAGCGCTGCCAGTCTCGAGGACTTGCCGTCGGACACCGGGCGCGAAGTGGCCTTCGCCGGACGCTCCAACTCTGGCAAATCCAGCGTCCTGAACGCGATCACCGGGGTCAAGGGGCTGGCGCGCGTCAGCAAAACGCCGGGCCGTACACAGTTGGTCAATTTCTTTACGGTAACGGACGCGCAGCGTTTCGTGGATCTGCCCGGTTACGGCTATGCAAAAGTGCCGGCCGCGGTCCGCGCCGGCTGGAACCGGCTCATGGAGGATTATTTCAGTTCCCGGCAAGCACTGGCGGGGCTGGTGCTGGTGATGGACATCCGTCATCCGCTCAGGAATTTCGATACGCAGATGCTGGCTTGGGTGGCGCCCCTGAACTTGCCGGTTCTGGTCTTGCTCAACAAGGCTGACAAACTCTCCCCCAGCGCGGCGCGTGGCGTCCAACGCAGCGTAGCGGCCGAGATCGGTGGGCGCGGCCAGATGCAGTTGTTCTCGGCCTTGTCCGGAGATGGCGTGGACAGCGCACGTCAGACAATCACCGATTGGTTCGCAGACGGATGAATGTGATGGGCAAAAAGAAACCCCGGCGCCAAAGGGGGAAAACGCCGGGGTCAAGAGCTTCACCCGGCTTGGGGAGACCGGATGGCTTTCCCGCTCAGGGAGGTGAGCGGGTCGAGCACCATTGCGGCACTCAAGAAGTTTGAAACCGGATCCGGAGGAAAGTTCCGGGTAGCCGCGGATTTTTGCTGTTCATTGTATCTTTCCCAGATTGGTTTTATTGTCAAATGCACGCGGTTGATCCGCTGTTACGCCGTTAAACAAGCGAGGAAAATCGGTCTGATTCAACGGCACGCGGAATTCAGCGTAGTAAAGTGACAGCCTGGATTGTTTCTGGATGAATAAACACAGCTGGTCCAGTAATGAAGCCGGAGTGCCTGATATCCCATCCGTTCCTGCACGACCATCCGGTGAGTACAGCAAAAATGCACAACGGCAATTTAATGCTTACTCAAGAGACGCATGCCTGATTGCCCATGTCCGCCCAACCACAATTCACCGACATGGAACCACCTGCAATCCGGGTGGAGCGCACCGCGGACGGATTTGTCACGATAAAGCTGACTGGTCACTGGACTTTGCGCGGTGTGGCTCAGCATGCTGATCGGCTGATGCGGGAATTGCGCAAATACACCTCGAACCCGGACGTGCACTGGAATCTCTATACGATAACTGCACTCGATAGTGTCGGCGCCTTTGTCTTGTGGCGCGCCACCGAAGGCCGCAGGCCCCAGCATTTGGTAGTGCATCCTGAACATGCACGGTTATTCCGTCGCTGGGCCGAATGGCGTGTGCCTCAAGAGCCGGCGCAGCAAATCAGGCACTTGGATATCGTAGCTTTGACAGCACAAGCAGGGCGTCGTTCCGTAGAACATGCCGGAGATTTCCTGAGCCTCATCGGTCAGTTCGTGTTGGATTGCCTCTGGTTGCTGCGTCATCCCAAGTCCACGCCGTGGCGTGACATATCGGCGACGATTTATCAGGCTGGTGTCAAGGCGCTTGCCATCACGGCACTGGTGGGTTTTCTCACCGGTGTGGTCGTGAGTTATCTATCCTCACTGGAGCTCAAGAACTTCGGCGCCGGCAACTTCATCGTCGTGATCGTCGGTATCGGTGTTCTGCGCGAGCTCGGACCGATGTTGACCGCGGTGCTGGTGGCAGGCCGCTCGGGATCGGCCATGGCGGCGCAACTGGGGGTGATGCGCGTCACCGAGGAACTGGATGCCTTGTCAGCGATGGGTATTTCCAGGAGTCTGCGGTTGGTGCTGCCTAAAATCGTGGCGCTGATCGTCGTGATGCCGCTGTTGGTGGTGTGGAGCGACATATTAGGGATGCTCGGAGGCATATTCGCGGCCCGGGCCACGCTTGGCATCGGTTTAGGGCGGTTCATATCGGCCTTCCCCGATGCTGTGCCGTTGGCAAATTTTTGGCTGGGTGTGGGCAAGGGCGCAGTCTTCGGTGCGCTGGTGGCCCTGGTCGCCTGCCACTTTGGCCTGCGCATCAAACCCAACACGGAAAGCCTCGCTGCCGAAACGACGAACGCGGTGGTGGGTGCCATCACGCTCGCTATAATTGCCGATGCCGTATTCGCAATCATGTTCAGGAATGTGGGCTTGCCATGAGCGACGTATCTGTAATCCGTCTTGAAAACCTGGGCACTCGCTTTGGCGATCGGGTGATCCACCGCGATATTAATCTGAGCGTCAATCGCGGTGAGATTCTCGGCGTCGTGGGAAAGTCCGGCAGCGGCAAAACCACACTGTTACGCGAAATGATCGGTCTTCAAATACCCACTGAAGGATGTGCTTATCTTTTCGATCAGCGCGTGGATACACTGAGCGCTGAACAATTGGCAGCCCTGCATCAGCGTTGCGGCATACTGTTCCAGAGCGGCGCGTTGTTCAGCGCCTTCAACGTATTTGACAACATTGCGTTTCCGCTGCGGGAATCACGCTTTGTGGACGAAAATCTGATACGTCAACTGGTGTGCATGAAACTCGGCATGGTGGGATTGGACAGGGAGGCGGCACTGCGGCTGCCAGCGGAGTTGTCGGGGGGCATGGTGAAGCGCGCCGCATTGGCGCGTGCCCTGGCGCTCGAACCGGAACTCCTGGTTCTGGACGAACCGACCTCCGGGTTGGATCCGCTCGCGAGTGAAGATTTCATCAAATTGCTTTCGACCCTGCACCAGGAACTGGGGTTCACGCTCGTCATGGTGACCCATGATCTGGACGTGATGCACGATCTTTGTCATGTGCTGGCAGTCCTCGCCGATGGCCGATTGTTGGCATACGGTTCTGCTGCCGAGGTGCGTGGTTCCGAAGAACCGCTGGTGCGCGAGTTTTTCCATGGTGCGCATGCGGAACGTGTATTCGCAAGCGAGGTCGGAGCCGCGCCATGAACAACCGTGCCTATGCATTGATCACCGGTGTATTCGTGCTGCTACTCACGGTGGTGGTCGTGTTTGCCAGCGTGTGGATGGGCGGCTCCCACAAGCAGACCCGTCCCTATATAGTGGTGACCATCGGCAACGTGACCGGTCTGCAGCCGGGGTCCACGGTATATTTCCGCGGTATTGCCGCCGGTACTGTCAATAAAATCCGTATTGATGGCTCGGATGCACGAAACATCCTGATTTACGTGGATATCAACCAGGACATTCCGGTCACGCGCGCGACCTACGCCACACTGAATCTGCAGGGCATCACCGGCTTATCCCAGTTGGTACTGGATAATTCACCCGGACCGCTGGCCAGGCAAGCTCTGACCACAAGTAGCGGCTCTCCGGCGCGCATACCCATGCGGCCCTCGCTGATAGATCAACTGGGCAGTTCCGGCGTGCGGCTCGCGGCTCAACTCGATCAACTCGTCAGCGCGCTCAACGAACTGCTCGATACCGGCAGCCGCGCTCATATCAAGCAGCTTCTCGCCCAGGCAGACGCTGCCAGTGCCATGCTGTTGAAATTGGAAAGAGACCTGGATGCCACCGCGCGTCAACTACCGGCGCTCGATGCGCAGGCGGAAAAGACCTTGGTCCAGGTCGAGCGTGCCGCCGGGAACGTCAGCGCCCTGAGCCAGAACCTCGACCGTCTCGCTGCCACCGGTCAGACCGTCGGTGGCGAACTCGCCGGCCACACCGTGCCGCAGCTC
>JBOIBC010000093.1:0-5613 GCA_050739295.1 Gammaproteobacteria bacterium | reverse complement strand
GTCCACCACCCCGAATGCTTATACTGGTGTCATGCGTATCCCGGTTCCAGCTGCCGCCGTCATCCTCACCTGTCTACTGGCCGGCTGCGGCCAGAAAGGCCCGCTGTACCTGCCGGTGACGCCGCCCCGGACGATCCCTGCCATGCCCGGCGCGGCCACCCACGCGCCAGCGGCGACGAGCCGCGCTCCGGCGGCGGTAACGCATCCGGCCGCAACCTCCGGATGATGTCTCTATCTTGATCGCACAGTCCGCGTTTCAGTATCGCGATGGCGTATTGCACGCGGAGGATGTATCACTGCCCGAGTTGGCGGCACGCCACGACACACCGCTGTACGTATATTCGTATCGCACACTCGCGGATTCCTACGGGCGTTTCGCCGCACCGCTCGCCGGCAGCGCACACCGTGTCTGTTACGCGGTCAAGGCCAACGGCAATCTCGCGCTGCTGCAAGTGCTCGCGAAACTCGACGCCGGTTTCGACATCGTTTCCGTGGGCGAACTGGAACGCGTGCTGCGTGCCGGTGGCAGGCCGCACGACATTGTGTTCTCCGGCGTCGGCAAGCGCGAGGATGAATTGCAGCGCGCCTTGGATATTGGCATCGGCTGCTTCAACGTGGAATCGGAAGCGGAACTGCTCCGGCTCTCAGCCCTTGCGAACGCGCAGGGGAAAACCGCGGCCATCGCGCTGCGCATCAATCCACACGTGGACACCCAAACGCATCCGCATATCGCCACTGGGCACGGCGGTGCCAAATTCGGGATTGATATTAACCAGGCCGAGACGCTGGCGCTCAAGACCGCCGTCATGCCCGGCCTGCGGCTCGAAGGGCTGGCCTGCCACATCGGCTCGCAACTGACAGATACGACGGTTTTGCGTGCTGCCGCGCACCGGATTGCGGAACTGGCGGACAAGCTGAAAGCGCGTGGCATCGCGCTCAACCATCTGGATTTCGGCGGCGGCTTTCCGGTGCGCTATCGTGACGAAATACTGCCCGATATGACCGCGCTGATACTGGAATTCCAAGCGCTGGCTGAAGCACGCGGCCTAAGCCTGATAATCGAACCCGGCCGCGCCATCGTAGCGGAAGCCGGGATCCTGCTCACGCGCGTGGAATACCTGAAAACCACGGACCAAGGCCGTTTCGTGATCGTGGACGCGGGCATGACGGAACTCATCCGGCCACCCTTGTACGACGCCTGGCACGAAATCCGCGCCGTGACCTTGCACCCGGACATGCCGGCTGAATTTTGCGACGTGGTGGGACCGGTGTGTGAATCCGCGGATTTCCTCGGCCGTGGACGCAGGCTTGCCGTCGCGCCCGGCGACTTCCTGGCAATCATGGATACGGGCGCTTACGGCACCTCCATGAGTTCCAACTACAACGCGCGGCCGCGCGCCGCGGAAGTGCTGGTGGACGGTGAACACGCGACGCTGATCCGGCGGCGTGAAACGCTTGACGACTTGATGGCACATGAAGAACTGTTACAGAAATAAACAGTTACCCCCTGCGAACACCGTAAAACTCGACGTCATCCGCTGGTGATCAAAAGCAAAGACATACGCAATACTGAGCGTCTTGCTCTTTACTACCCGTAGAGCGAGCCGAGCACTGATGCGAGCAAGGCTAGCCCGCAGGGACGCGGACAGGGATGTCCGCGCTCCCGCCGTCAGACCAAGGATGGTCTGTCGGCGGGACTCCGCTGCGAGCGAAGCGCACAGGGCAGCCGCGCCTTGCGCGGCCCGCTCTTCGGGGGAATGGCTTTGGGCACTTTCGCCGAAACGAAAGTGCCCCGCTTGCGGGTGCGGGAACCCGCATCCTTTACACTTACACCATGCCAAAAACCGCAAAAGCTGACGCGGCCGCGCCAAACAGCCAAAAGAAACCCCTCATCCTGGTGGACGGTTCTTCCTATCTGTACCGCGCGTTCTATGCGTTGCCACCCTTGAGCAACTCCAAAGGCGAGCCCACCGGGGCGGTGCGCGGCGTAGCCGCCATGCTCAAGAAATTGCTCGCGGATTACGAACCGGAACGCGTGGCGGTGATATTCGATGCGCGTGGCAAGACATTCCGCGATGAGCTGTTTGAGGAATACAAGGCCAACCGTCCACCCATGCCGGATGACATGAGTCTGCAAATCGAGCCGTTGCATGCGCTGGTGAAGGCGCTGGGTTTCCCGGTGCTACAGATCAGCGGTGTGGAAGCAGACGACGTCATTGGCACGCTGGCGAAACAGGCCGCGGATGCCGGACAGCCGGTGCTGATCTCCACCGGCGACAAGGACATGGGCCAGCTCGTGAACGAGCGCGTGACACTGGTGAACACCATGACCGGCACGGTGCTGGACCGGGAAGGCGTGAAACAGAAATTCGAAGTGTGGCCGGAGCAGATCATTGATTATCTGGCGCTGGTGGGCGACAGCTCCGACAATATTCCCGGCGTGTCAGGCATCGGACCCAAGACCGCCGCGCCCTTGCTCGCCCATTTCAGCAGCATGGAAGAAATGTACAAGCGTTTGGATGAAATTCCGGAACTTTCCATCCGCGGCGCGAAACAGTTGCCAGAAAAACTGCGCGCCCAACATGAACAGGCTTTGCTCTCACGCCAGCTGGCAGTCATCCGCTGCGATGTACCACTGCCGGTACAACCTGAAGATCTGGCGATGCGTCCGCCGGATACAACAGCACTACGTGAACTGTACAGCCACCTCGAATTCAAATCCTGGCTGCGTGAACTTGACAGTACCGATATCCAGAAAACTGCAACCCCGACGCCGGTTTCTTCTGACGCAATACACGATACGCAGCACCCAGCACCAGTTGTCAATTACGAGGCGATCTTGAATGAAGCCGCACTGAACAAATGGATAGGAAAACTCGAATCTGCCGATTTATTCGCCTTCGATACCGAGACTACCAGCCTGGATTACATGCAGGCAGAAATTGTGGGCCTGTCCTTTTCGGTGCTGGCAGGTGAGGCGGCCTACGTGCCACTGGCGCATCGTTATGCAGACGCACCGAAGCAGCTGGATCGCGATGCGGTTTTGAAACGCCTGAAGCCGTTGCTGGAAAACGAAGTACATGCAAAATTAGGCCATCACATAAAATATGATGCGCACGTGCTGCGCAACTATGGCGTGGAATTGCGCGGTATCCGTTACGACTCCATGCTGGAATCCTACGTGCTGGATAGTGTAGGCAGCGCCCACAACATGGATGCACTCGCCGAGAAATACCTGGATTACAAAACCATCCATTATGAGGACGTGGCCGGCAAGGGCGCGAAACAGATCGGTTTTGACCAAGTGCGTATCGAAGATGCCACGCCATACTCTGCTGAAGATGCGGACATAACCTTACGCCTGCATGAAACCCTGTGGCCGCGCTTGAACGCCGTTCCAACACTGCGTCGGGTCTTCGAGGACATCGAGATGCCGCTGGTGCCGGTACTGCTCGACATGGAACAAAACGGCGTGCTCATTGACGTCGCCATGCTCAAGGCGCAAAGCGAAGAAATCACGAAATCCCTGCACAAGCTGGGAAACAAGGCCCATAAACTTGCAGGCCAGGAGTTCAACCTGGATTCACCCAAACAGTTGCAGGCCATTCTGTTCGAGAAGATGCAATTGCCGGTAGTGCGCAAGACGCCGGGCGGCCAGCCGTCCACCGCCGAAGACGTGCTGGAAGAACTCGCGGCGGAATTCGAACTGCCGAAGGTGATCCTGGAATACCGCGCTTTGAATAAACTCAAATCCACTTATACAGACAAGCTGCCGGAACAAGTAAACCCCAAAACCGGACGCGTACACACTTCTTATCATCAAGCCGTGGCGGCTACCGGCCGGCTGTCCTCATCGGATCCAAATCTGCAAAATATTCCGGTGCGCACCGCGGAAGGCCGGCGCATTCGTCAGGCGTTCATCGCACCCAAAGGCCATAAAATCCTGGCGGCGGATTATTCCCAGATTGAACTGCGCATCATGGCGCACTTGTCCGGCGACGCGGGCCTGTTGGGCGCATTCGAGAAAGGCATGGACATCCACCGTGCCACCGCTGCGGAAGTGTTCGGCGTGGCACCGGACAAGATCAGCGACGACCAGCGCCGTTCGGCGAAAGCCATCAATTTCGGCCTGATATACGGCATGTCCGCTTTCGGTCTGGCGAAACAGCTCGGTATCGAACGCGCGGCGGCACAAGCTTACGTCGAGCTGTATTTCGCGCGTTACCCCGGTGTGAAAAAATTCATGGATCGCACCCGTGAGATCGCCCGCGAACAAGGCTATGTGGAAACCGTATTCGGCCGGCGTTTGTATCTGCCAGACATCCGCGCGCGCAACGCACAAGTGCGCCAGTACGCCGAGCGCACCGCCATCAACGCGCCCATGCAGGGCACCGCCGCCGACATCATCAAGCGCGCCATGATCGCGGTACACCGCTGGCTCAAGGACAGCGGTACACCTGCACGCATGATCATGCAGGTACATGACGAACTGGTCTTCGAGGTGAAACAGAGCGAACTCGATACACTGAAACACGAAGCGCCAAAACTCATGGCTGGTGCCGCACAACTCAAAGTGCCGCTGGTGGTGGACGTGGGCGTGGGATCGAACTGGGACGAAGCCCATTAATTGGACAATCTCATTTTCCCCTCTCCCCTTGTGGGAGAGGTTAGGGTGAATGGTATTTCAGACAGAGATCTTCCTTGCCTCTTCTCCCCTCGCGGGGCGAAGGGAGAAAACGTGTGATCCGGTGAATCACCCGCCCGCCGAGCGGGCGCACATGGATGTGAGCCCTGGACTTCAAGCGAAGTAGGGATTGCGCAGCGCAGAAGAGCCAGATGATGGGATACCGCTATCTAACCTGCTTGCGTACCTGAGTCTGCGCCCAGTCGGCGATATCCGCCGCGGTGCGATCAGCGAGTTGCGCCAGACCGGAAACGGCGCCCTGCACATTCGGCGTCGTGGGTTGCGACATCATGAATCGCTTCTGCGCAACGAGTTGTCCGTCGCTCGCACGCCGCATCGAGACATCCAGCTCCAACTGCACGTGCGCATCACGTGCTGTCGTGAAATCCTGTTCGAACTCAAGTAGGTTGGCACTGAGCAGATAGGAGCCACGTGTCCCCGTTTTATCCATTGACCCAATCGAAAACAGGTTCTGAAGCCGCGCGGCCAGCAATTCCGCGGGCGGTGCCGCCCAGCGATGGTCTGCGTAACTCCTGAATGCAGTTGGATCGTCATAATACAAAAGCCGGTAATGGATTGCATCAGTCCCAAGCCAAACAGGTGCATTGATGGAATCCAGCCGTACGGGAATCGCAGCATTATCCTGCGCTACCGGCATGAGGCCGAAATCATGCACTTGCGGTGCAGGCGGCTGGGCAGGCCACAGGCTGCAGGCTGCCGTGATGCAGAGGACAGCGGCAACAACGGGCAATCCAAGCAGGCGTGTCATTGTTGGGGCTCCTTGTAACCGGGCTCGCCCGGTCCCGGTGCATGGCGTTTGGAGCCGAGCAGCAATTGCTGTGGATCGCGCCGCAGACTATCGGCAAGCCGGTGCATATCGGTTGCCGCCTGCTTGATCTGGGCCAAGGCTTCGTTGAGCTGCGGCACGG
>JBOIBC010000092.1:0-5635 GCA_050739295.1 Gammaproteobacteria bacterium | reverse complement strand
GTGCAGCCCGCCGATGTGTGCACGCACGCGGCGGCGGCCGGGATCGCCGGTAGCTTCCTCACTCCATAAAGATGTTGGCGTAATCGCGTAGGATGGCACGGACATGGCAATCTCCTGAACCAAGGATTCGTGAGTGAAAGGTTACGCCATGGAGTTAACTCCATGTCAAGCCTCCTATAACAGCTTGAGTACCGGCTGAGGGCTGAATCCTAAGGCGTGGGGTTTCACTCTTGTGAAGGTACGTCTGAATCGGGATTCACCCGGGCGCTTCGGGCAGTCGTGATACAGGTTGAAACCTGGAGTACACTCTATGTCAAGGGCCGAGAGCGGATAGCGTTATGGCAGTGGATGTAGAACTGTTCTTTTCCCCCTACTGCCGACAATGCTCGGGGGCGCGGCGAGCGCTGCGAGCCGCACTGGAAACCCTGCCGCCCGGTATCGCCAACTATCATGAGAAAAACGTTATGGAAGAATTGGAGCGGGCGGTAGCGCTTGGCATCATAGCGACACCGGCACTTGTCGTGGCCGGCAAGTTACTTCCCGTCAGCCGCTGGCAGCGACAACCGTTGCAACAGGCGTTATTACAATCGTTTTACAGTGAAGAGCATGTACGATGAGCATGCAAATTGGCGGGGCCGCGGAGACACTCGGGATGTCGCCCGACACGCTACGCTATTACGAGAAGATCAACCTGGTGCCGCGCGCCGGTAAAAACGGCTCCGGGCGGCGTGAGTACTCCGAGAAGGACCTCGCCCGGCTGCGCTTCGTGCAACGTGCCCAGCGTATCGGTTTCAGTCTGACAGAAATTGGTAGGCTGCTTAAGTTGCGCGAGAACCCCGGGAAAGCCAGTAAAGCTACTCGCTTGCTTGCTGAGGAGAAATGCAGGGAGATGGACGAAAACCTGCACAACCTCAAGAACGTGCGCAATGAGCTCACGCTACTGCTCAATTTGTGTAACGGAAACACCAAGGATTGTCCGATCATCGAGCGGCTGGATCGCAGTTAATTTTCGCACGCGACATGGGCGAAGTGCGTGGGTACATGAGTCACGATTTCAGGCCAAGCCTCACTTAAACGCGAGAATAAATGTTACACCTCGTTGTCCGAAAGCTGCCGTCCGTCACAGACGCTGGGTCGGAGGCGGCCTTCGAACAAAACAACCACTTATTAGACCGCGCCCATATGCTTGTCATTGTTGTATGACCAATATGGCAAAATTATATTGACATGCACATATTGTGAACTAGAACGCTCTCACGCATTACGTTCCATCATTTTTCGCTGTGCGGCAACGTGAGTACGGCTTCCAATCCGCCTTGCGGATGATTACGCAGGCTGAGCGTGCCGCCATGCAGCAAGGCGACATTGCGCGCGATGCCCAGGCCCAGTCCCGTGCCGCCACCCGCCTGACTACGGGCTTCTTCCAGACGGTAATAAGGCTCAAACACTTTCTCCAACTGGTTTTCCGGAATGCCCGGGCCGGCGTCACGTACATGGATGGTTACAGACGCATCGCTGTCTTCAACGCTGATGTCCGCGCGTTCGCCGTAGCGCACGGCATTGCCGACCAGATTCTCGAGACAGCGCCGCAATGCTTGCGGACGGCCGTTAAACACGCGATGGATGCTACCTTTCAGACTCACAGGTTGATCGGTTTCCGCCGCATCCGCCTGCACGCTTTCCAGCAACGCCATGAGGTCAACGGGCTGTGGCGGTTCACTCACCTCGAGTCCACGCAGGAAATCCAGAGTGGCGTTGGTCATGTGCTCCATTTCCTGCAGGTCGCGCACCAGCTTGCCCTTCAGGGTTTCATCTTCCAGCAGTTCCGCCCGCAGCCGCATGCGGGTGATGGGCGTCTTGAGATCGTGAGAAATGGCGGTCAAGAGACGCGTACGATCCTCCACGTAGCGCACCAGACGGGTCTGCATTTCGTTGAAGGCGCGTGCCGCGTGCCGCACTTCCGCCGGACCCGTCTCGGGAACAGGTGCACGGCGGATATCGCGTCCCAGCTCATCGGCTGCGGACGAGAGCGCAGACAGCGGCCGCGTCATCCAGCGCACCGCGACGAGCGACAACACGATCACTGCAATCAGCAGCACGACGATGTCCACCAGCAAGGGATAGGGCCAGCCGGCCAGTTGCAGCGGCCGCAGAAAATCAAATCTCACCCAGCCGCCATCCGAGAGCTGTACCTGGGTAATGCTGCGGGTGCGATACCCCACTTCAAATGACGCAGTGCGCGCCTGTTCCGGCACCGGCACGTGCAGCATGTAACCGCGCACCAAATGGCCGGAAAGTTGCCGGCGTAGTTGTGCCTGGAATTCCGCGGCGTCCACATCCGGCGGCAAGGCGCCGGCAGGATCATCGGCCGCAGTTTCAAGTGTTACGGTGAGGCGTGGCGAGGTGAGTATGCCCGCCACCTGGGCGCGCTCACTCACCGGCAGGCTCTCGATCAGACGCACCGCATCCACATTGCGCTGCACCCATTGCTGATCGCTGAAATGCACCAGCGCCTGATCACGCTCGTGCAGACTCAGGAATGTGGCGATGATCTGCGCCACGATGAGACCGGCGATGAGCACCAGTATCAGGCGGCCGAACAACGAACGCGGCCACAGGCGCATCATTTATCCGCCTCCACGGGCAGCGTGAACACGTAACCCTCGCCGCGCACGGCGCGGATGATGCCAAGCTCATGGCCGTCATCCCGCAGTCGCTGGCGCAGCCGGCTTACCTGCACGTCCATGCTGCGGTCGAAAGGGATTTTGCTCTCGCGTCCACGCAGCAATTCCGCAAGCCGGTCGCGTGATAATACCGTGTTGGGAAATTGCAGGAAGGTGCATAGCAGCCGGTATTCGGCGCCCGACAGCGGCACCACCATTCCATCGGCGGCTTTTAGTTGACGCGTGGCGGTCTGGAGTTGCCAACCGCCGAAACGAAATGCACGTACGTCCTCGGGTTGCAGATTCTCTGGCAGACTGCGCGCGCGCCGTAGCACACTCTTGATGCGCGCCAGCAATTCGCGCGGATTGAAAGGCTTGGGCAGGTAATCGTCGGCGCCGGTCTCAAGTCCAGCGATACGGTCCCCTTCTCCGCCGCGTGCGGTAAGCATGATGACAGGAATGCTTGAACGCGTGCGAAGCTTGCGGCACAGACTGACGCCGTCCTCACCGGGCAGCATCAGATCCAGTACCACCAGATCGAAACGTGCATCCTCCATGGCCTGTTCCATACCAGGGCCGTCCGGTACGCCTGTAACCCGGTAACCCTGACGTGTGAGGTATTCCTCCAAGAGCGTACGGATCTCCGCGTCATCGTCAACCACCAGAATATGATCGGCTGTGCTCATGTCATGCTGTATCTGCAAGTTTCCCAGCCGGATTTTATCCCGTGCAGGCGCAACGGACTGCATGCCGGCAGGTGGATTTGTATCAAAGTGTAACAGGCCGGTTTGCGCCACGTGACGATGGGAAAATAGGCTGCCGTGGCAAGCACGCCCGGTGAACTTATGCGCGTGCGGCACGTCACAGCTTAACTGTCCGCGCGGGATACAACTTGTTTGTTTGTGGATACAGCACTCACTACCATGTATCGGTCCGGAACACTTCACCGCTCATTTGCCATCGCATGGCTGGGCATGCTCGTAATCGCCGCGCCGGTGATGGCGGTCGCCGGTATGAACCCCGATGTAATACCGGTGCCGCAGTTTACCCACCCCTTCACGCTGGTCGAGCTGACCGATATGGCGCTCAGCAACAATCCCCAGACGAAACTCGCCTGGGCCGAAATCCGTTCCAGCCGCGCAGGCGTGGAATTGGCGAAGGCCGGGTACTGGCCGCAGATCAGCGCCAGCTACAGCATCACGCGTAGCCGCACCGTGAATTTTTCCGGCGCATCCAACAGCGCCCAAACCCGTTTTGAGCCCAGTATCAGCCTCAGTTATCTGTTGTGGGATTTCGGCAACCGTTCCGGCACACTCGATTCCGCCAAATACGCATTGACGGCGGCTGAATTGAGCAACAGCCAGACGCTGCAGGATGTGATCCTGGCGGTCGAGCAGGATTACTACCAAGTGCTGGGTTTGCAAGCGCTCGAAGCAGCCGACGAATTGAGCGTCAAGGATGCGGATACCAGCCTGGACGCAGCGCGCCAGAACCAGAAATCCGGCCTCGCCACCGTGGGTGACTTGTACCAAGCGGAAGCCGCCTTGGCAGGCACGCAGCTTGTCTTGCAGCAAACCCAGGGGCAACTGGCCGTGGCCCGGGGCACCCTGGCAGTGGCGGTGAATTTCCCCGCGGATACCAATCTCATACTCGCACCCTGGAACCAGAATGTCGCGCCGGTGATGCCGAAGCAGACAGTGGAATATCTGCTGGCACAGGCGCGTCAGGCGCGGCCGGAATTACTGGCCTCCAAAGCCAGCGAACAAGCCGCCATCGCGAATCTGGAAGCAACCAAGGCACGCGGACTCCCCACTCTGGCCTTGAGCGCCGAAGCCGGCCAGACCCGAACGGTCGGCGGCGGCGGAGTGAGCCAGACCGCCAACAATTACAACGCGGGTCTGACCCTGAGCATTCCCTTGTTCGCCGGCTTCGGTGATGAGGCCGCCAACGAACAGGCCCAGGCAGCGATTGATATTTCCCAAGCCAGCAATGCGCAATTGCAGCAACAGGTGGAATTGGAAGTCTGGCAGGCCTATCAAAATCTGCACACCGCGGCAGTCACCCTTAATACCAGTGACGTGCAGTTGAAAAGCGCGCAGCAGGCGGAAAATGTGGAAACCGCCCGCTATCACATCGGCCTGGATCCACTCCTGAACCTGCTGACCGCGCAGCAAACACTGGCCAGCGCACGTGTGCAACAAGTGCAGGCGCGGCTCAACTGGTTTACGGCGCTGGCAGCCCTGGGTCATGCCGTGGGCGGACTCAATGCGCCGAACGCAGAAGCGGAGTTACCGTGAACAGAAAAATCAGATTCCTCACAACCGGCGGACTCATCGTCGCCATCCTCATCGTCCTGGTGGTGTGGCGTGTCATCAGCAATTCGAGTGCCGATCGCCACCGCCCGAAAGATCAAGCGTTGCCGGTGACCACGGCGCTCGCCAGCATCCAGCCCATGCCCATCCTTTTACAATCCGTGGGCCAAGTGCAGTCAGAACACACGGTGAACATACAACCACAAGTAGGCGGCGTGCTCAAGCAAGTATTCTTCAGCGAAGGCCAATTTGTACATGCGGGCCAGCGTCTATTCCTGATTGATCCGGCACCGTATCAGGCCGCGCTGGGCTCGGCCAAGGCAGCCTATCTGACCGCCAAGGCACAAGCGGATCGGGAAGCGCCGCTGGCTGCCAAGGATTACGTCTCGCCACAGGATTACCAAAGTGCGCTTGCGGCCGCGGCCCAGGCGCAGGCCACCTTTCAACAGGCACAAATCAACCTTTCCTATACGGATATCCGTTCGCCCATTAACGGTTTGACCGGTAACCTGGTGGTAAAAGCCGGCAATGTGGTTTCACCTGCTACGGCCACACCACTGGTCACCATCAACAAGATGAAGCCGATCCTGGTGCAATACAGTATCCCGCAGCAATTCCTTCCGGAGGTGCGTCAATACGATGCCAAGCACAGCATAAAAA
>JBOIBC010000091.1:0-5666 GCA_050739295.1 Gammaproteobacteria bacterium | reverse complement strand
GGTCGAAACATGGGCGGGCATTAAAACATAAATGATGCACCTCACGCCCGCCAATTCGCGGATCAGCCATGTTTCACTGGTTTCCGCGGATCTGTTTGGGATAGTCTCCCACTCCGGATTTCGGGAATATTTGCACATGGGAATGGCCACCTGGCCCATTGCCCCGGTCTTCTCCAATGGATAAGCCGCCGCACCCCGCTTGGTAAGCCGGCTTATCAAGGAAATCATGTAAGTTTTTGCCCTAAAAGGCTTTTTACCATGAAATTCCAGTGCTATATTTAGACCATCATCCGGACCGGGCCTGAACCTGAGGGACATACAACATGGGGCGACATCTCGTATTTTCCATTCTGACAGCCGCGCTGCTGGTATTCGCGGCCGCCGCCAGCGCAAACAACCCCGCTCCGGCCGCGCAGACCGCACCGACAGTGGCTACGGCTACCCATGCCATGAGCGCGGTGAATGCACCTGCCGCCAACACGGCAGCACCAACAGCTCCGGCGGCTCCGACTGCCCCATCCGCATCGGTTTCCGCAGCTACTTCCGCTACCCCAGCCGCTGCCTCGACTATGCCCGTAGCCGCCGCACAAGCTGTAGTTGCTCCGGTCGCTGCAACCGCTGCGCCGGTGGCTTCCACCATAGCGATGCCGGCCCAGACAAACCCAGGTATTCCCATGCCCGCCCACGGCATGAGCATGGCCAATGTGGAGCACATTTTCGGTGCGCCGCAGGAAAAAATTTCCGCCGTGCCGGATCCAGGCACGAAACTGCATCCGCCCATCACCCGCTGGGTGTATCCCGACTACGTGGTGTATTTCGAATACAATTACGTGGTGCACTCGGTGTTGAAAGCCCACCCCTTCTCGAGTGGCGAAAACTGACAAGCTGGATATTTGAATGTCTCAAAACACGCCCGGCTTCAGCCGGGCGCGTTGTATATGACCCCACTTGATACTATGAGTCACTACCACCTGCCCCCCGAATGGGCGCTCCAAAGCGGCGTCATGCTTACCTGGCCGCGAAGCGACGGCGATTGGAACCCTGATTACGCGAGTGTGGAGCGTTGCCACACGCAACTTGCGAAAGAAATCAGCCTGTGTGAACAGGTAGTCATCACCTGCATGGACAAAGCGCACGTGGACAAGATTCGCCGCATGGTAAAAGCAGCCGGTGGAAGGCCGGAACGGTTGCATTCGTTCGCTCTGCCGTCCAACGACGCCTGGGCACGGGATCACGGCCCCATCACGGTACTGAAAGACGGCCGCGTCACACTGCTGGATTTCGTGTTCAACGGCTGGGGCAGCAAATACCCCCATGACTTCGATGACAGGATCACCGGCGAACTGCATGCCCGTGGCGCGTTTGGTGCCACGCCCATGGAAAGTTTCAAGCTGGTGCTGGAAGGCGGCAGCATTGAAGTGGACGGTGAAGGCACGCTGCTCACGACTGAAAGCTGCCTGCTCAATCCCAACCGCAATCCGGAGCTGAAACGCGGGCAGATCGAAGCGGAGATGGAACGTTTGCTGGGTGTGGATCGCATCTTGTGGCTCAAACACGGCGCCATTGACGGCGACGACACCGACGGTCACATAGACACCCTCGCCCGGTTCTGCAACCCCCATACCATCGCCTACCAGGCTTGTGATGATAAAACCGATCCCCATTATTCCGAATTGCAGGACATGGCCGCCGAGCTGGAGGCATTGCGACGCAAGGATGGCCGGGCTTACAAACTCGTACCCCTGCCCTGGCCGCAAGCCGTATACGATCACACCGGCCGGAGATTGCCCGCGACGTATGCCAATTTCCTCATCATCAATGGCGCGGTGCTGGTGCCGACCTATAATGACCCGGCAGATGACGCAGCCTTGGCGGCCCTGCGGCCGGTGTTTCCGGATCGCGAGATCATGCCGGTCATGTGCCGCTCGCTTATTTTCCAGTACGGCAGCCTGCACTGTGTGACCATGCAATTACCCGCAGGCGTTGTTCCGGAAGAAACGTAAATATGGCAAAGCAGAAATTACTTGCCGTTGGACTGGTGCAGCAGCGCTGTACGGACAACCGTGCGCAAAACCTGGCGGAAAGCATCAAGGGCATCCGCGAGGCGGCAAAACGCGGCGCAAAACTGGTGCTGCTGCAGGAATTGCACGCAGGTCCCTATTTCTGCCAGACGGAAGACACAAAAACATTTGATCTTGCCGAGTCTATTCCGGGCCCGTCTACGCAAGAACTGGGGACGATTGCCAAGGAATTGGGTGTGGTCATTGTCGCCTCACTGTTCGAGAAGCGCACCGCTGGCATTTATCACAACACGGCTGCAGTGATTGAAAGCGATGGTGCCCTCGCCGGTATTTACCGCAAGATGCATATCCCGGATGACCCGGGTTATTCCGAAAAATTCTATTTCACGCCCGGCGATCTCGGATTTCACCCCATCCAGACCTCCGTGGGCAAACTCGGTGTGCTGGTGTGCTGGGACCAGTGGTATCCGGAAGGCGCGCGCCTCATGGCCTTGGCTGGCGCGGAGTTGCTGCTGTACCCGACGGCCATCGGCTGGACCGACGAAGACGATGCCGCAGAACAAGCGCGGCAGCGCGACGCCTGGATCACCATACAGCGCGCCCACGGCGTCGCCAACGGCCTGCCGGTCATGGTTTGCAACCGCACCGGCATCGAAAAAGACTCGTCTGGCCGCAGCAGCGGTATCCGTTTTTGGGGATCCAGTTTCATCTGCGGCCCACAGGGTGAAATACTGGCGCAGGCGGATACCGATACGCCCACCGTGCTCACGGCTGAAATAGATCTGGCCCGCTCGGAAGCAGTACGCCGCATCTGGCCCTATCTGCGCGACCGGCGCATTGATGCGTACGGCGACTTGCTGAAACGCTTTCGCGACTGAGGCATGCCAAACTGGATACCGTGTTACTGAAGTCAGTGCGAGCGTAGCAAAGCAATCCCCTCTTGTGAGATTGCTTCGGCTGGAAACCAGCCTCGCAGTGACGCTGCAGTTTGTTTGAAAAAGACCACTTGTCCGTATCAACAGGCAAGTTGTTTATCCACACCCCGCTTCGCGGGGTGGACGCATTTGTGCAGTGGAAAAATGAACGAAAAGCTCTTGAAACCCGTATTGCCCGACGCCGCACACCCGCAGGTGCGCTGGGGGCAGTTGTACGGCAGCAGCGCGGCGCTGGTACTGGCCGATGCGGCGCAGCAATCCTCTGCACCATTGCTGTTGATAACCCCGAGTGCTCGTGAAGCAGAACAACTGGCCGATGAGTTGCGCTTTTATATCTGCGATAAGCGTGTGCCAGTAACTCAGTTCCCCGACTGGGAAACATTGCCTTACGATCTGTTCTCGCCACACCAGGACATCATCTCCGAACGGCTCGCGGCACTAGCGCTGCTGCCGGAACATAAACGCGGCATCGTGATCATCGCTGCCGCCACTCTGATGCAGCGCCTACCACTACCGGCTTATATATTGGGCAGCAGCTTCCTGCTCAAGGTCGGTGATACTTTGGATCCGGAGGCTATGCGCCAGCGGCTTACGACCTCGGGTTATACAAATGTCACTCAGGTCATGGAGCACGGCGAATTCGCGGTGCGTGGTGCACTGCTGGACATTTTTCCCATGGGCAGTCCTACGCCATTCCGCATTGATCTTTTTGATGAGGAAATCGAAACCATCCGGCATTTCGATCCCGAAACCCAGCTTTCCCAGGACAAGCTTGAGGAAATCAAACTGCTGCCGGCGCGTGAATTCCCGTTGGATGAGGACGGCATCCGCGGTTTCCGTCAGCGCTACCGCGCGCGCTTCGAGGGCGATCCGCAGAGGAATCCAGTTTACCGAGACGTGAGCAATGGCCTCGCGCCCGGCGGCGTCGAATATTACGCACCGCTGTTCTTCGATCAGACCGCCCACTTTTTTGACTACCTGCCGTCCAACGCCATAATCGCAACACTGGAAGACACAACCGGTGCGCTGCAACAATCTTGGACACAGATCGCGGAACGTTACGAGCAGCACCGACATGACATCGAGCGCCCACTGCTCAAACCCGAGGAACTGTGGCTGACACCTAAAGAAGTGCAGAATGCGCTTGCCGAGCGTCCACGCATCCAGGTGCAGGGTTTCGAGTCGCCCGAACCGGGTGCCGTGAACTTCAATACCGCCGCGCCGCCGCCGCTGAGAGTAGAAAGCCGCGCCGAAGAGCCGGTGGCAACTCTGCTCAGCTTTCTCCGCGAATTTACCGGCCGCGTACTGTTCGCTGCGGAATCCACCGGCCGGCGTGAATACCTTATGGAGCTGCTGGCGCGCCGCGACTTGAAGCCCGTGAGCGTGGACTGCTGGCCGGCATTTCTGGCCGCTGATGCCCGCATCGCGCTGTGCGTCGCACCACTGGAGCGCGGCCTGCTGCTGCCGGACACTGGCATCGCGCTCATCGCCGAAGAACAGCTTTTCGGCCAGCGCGTGCGGCAAATTAGCCGGCGGCTGCGAAATCGCGATCCCGAAACCATCATCCGCGATCTGGCGGCGCTCAGCGAAGGCGCACCAGTGGTCCACGAGGAACACGGCGTGGGCCGGTATCTTGGTCTGAAACTGCTGGAGCTGAACGGCATCGAAACGGAATTCCTGATGCTGGAATACGCTGAAGGTGCAAAACTTTATGTGCCGGTGTCCTCGCTGCACCTCATCACCCGCTACAGCGGCAGCGCGCCAGAAACTGCACCACTGCATCGTCTTGGCAGTGACCAATGGCTGAAAGCCAAACGCCGCGCCACCGAGCAGGTGCGGGACGTGGCAGCAGAGTTGTTGGATATCTACGCGCAGCGTACAGCACGTGAGGGCTACGCCTTCAAATTAGGCGAACTGGATTATCAGGCGTTTGCCGGTGATTTCCCTTTCGACGAGACGCCGGACCAGGCCACTGCCATCAACGGTGTGCTGGAAGACATGACCGCCGGCAAACCCATGGACCGGGTGGTGTGCGGCGACGTGGGTTTCGGCAAGACTGAAGTTGCTCTGCGCGCGTCATTCGTGGCCGTACAGGGTGGCAAACAGGTGGCTTTGCTGGTGCCTACCACGCTGCTCGCGCAGCAGCATGCGCAGACCTTTCAAGACCGCTTCGCAGACTGGCCAGTGCGCATTGAAGTGCTGTCGCGCTTCCGCACCGGCAAGCAGCAGCACACGATCATGCAGGACATCGCGGCCGGCACCGTGGATATTGTCATCGGCACCCATGCGCTGCTGCGCGACGAGCTCAAATTCAAGGATCTTGGTCTGGTAATTGTTGACGAAGAACATCGCTTCGGCGTGCAGCACAAGGAAAAACTCAAGAAACTGCGTGCCGAAGTGGACATGCTGACGCTTACCGCCACGCCTATCCCGCGTACGCTCAATATGTCACTGGCCGGTTTGCGGGACCTGTCCATCATCGCCACGCCGCCGGCCGAGCGCCTGGCGGTCAAGACCTTCGTGAGCGAATGGCAGAACGCGCTTATCCAGGAAGCCTGTCTGCGGGAAATCAAGCGCGGTGGCCAGGTGTACTTCGTGCACAACAGCGTGGACACGATCGAAAAGACTGCAACCGAAATCGCAAAACTCGTGCCCGGCGCCGAAGTACGCATCGCCCATGGCCAGATGCACGAGCGTGAGCTGGAACAGG
>JBOIBC010000090.1:0-5668 GCA_050739295.1 Gammaproteobacteria bacterium | reverse complement strand
GCCGTGCAGGTGATCCAGCAGCCAGCGGGTCGCATGCCGCAACAAACGTCCACTCTGCACCGTCATTGAGATTTGGACGTTGGCCGGGACTCGGTTGTCCAGTGCCTCGATGGCCGACCAGGTGGAGACCATGTCGAAACTTTCGCGGGCGATGGTATAGGCGCGCGCTACCGAGGCCACACCCACACCGCTTTCCTCCTGCATGCGCTGTACGTAGGTCGGACCCATGCGGTTCACCATGCTGTTGGTGACGGCCGTGCAGACGATTTCGCGGCGCAGCCGGTGTTTGGACATGGCTTCGCGGTATTTCTTGCGCAGCGGCGTGGGGAAATAGCTCTCCAGTTCGTGAGCGAGGTACGGATCCTCCGCCACGTCGGAACCCAGGAGCGCGTTGTAGATGGCGATCTTGCTGTAAGCCAGCAGCACGGCCAGCTCCGGGCGCGTGAGCCCGCGCTTCGCGGTACGCCGGTCCTTCAGCTCCTCTTCGTTGGGCAGGAATTCGATAGTGCGGTTGAGCAGCCCACTGCGTTCCAGGCTGGACATCAGGTAGGCATGCTCACTGATGCGTGCCGCGGCCTGGGATTCGGCGATGGACAGGGCCTGGGACTGCATATAGTTGTCGCGCAGTACCAGCGTGCCCACCTCATCAGTCATGGAGGCCAGCAGCGTATTGCGCTGGTTTTCAGTGAGACGCTTTTCGGCAGCCACCACGTTGAGGAGGATCTTGATGTTTACCTCGTGGTCGGACGTGTCCACACCAGCGGAGTTGTCTATGAAGTCGGTGTTGAGCCGGCCGCCGTTGAGCGCGTATTCCACCCGGCCCAGTTGTGTAAAACCCAGATTGCCGCCTTCGCCCACCACCTTGCAGCGCAAGTCGCGGCCATCCACGCGCAGCGCGTCGTTGTTGCGGTCTCCCACTTCGTTGCTGCTCTCACGGCTGGATTTCACATAGGTGCCGATGCCGCCGTTCCACAACAGATCCACCGGCGCCTTGAGGATGGTGCGCATGAGTTCCGCAGGCGTGAGCTGGCTGGTTTCCGTGCCGAGTGCAGCACGCGCTTCGGCGGACAGCTTGATGACTTTCACGGAGCGCGGGAACACGCCGCCGCCCCTGGAGATCAGTTTGCTGTCGTAATCCGCCCAGGATGAACGCGGCAGATTGAACATCCGCTCACGTTCCTTGAAGTTGGCCTCGGCGTCAGGATTGGGGTCGAGAAAGATGTGGCGGTGATCGAAAGCAGCGATGAGTTTGATGTGGCGTGACAGCAGCATGCCGTTGCCGAACACGTCTCCGGACATGTCGCCGATCCCCACCACACTGAAGGCCATGGTCTGGGTATCAATGCCCATCTCGCGGAAATGCCGTTTGACCGATTCCCACGCGCCCTTGGCGGTGATACCCATCTTCTTGTGGTCGTAACCGGCGGAGCCGCCGGAAGCGAACGCGTCCCCGAGCCAGTAATTGTATTCGGCGGAGATGCCGTTGGCGATGTCGGAGAAACTCGCGGTGCCCTTGTCGGCCGCCACCACCAGATAGGGATCGTCCTCGTCGTGCCGTACCACCTGTGGCGGCGGTACGATTTTGTGGTTCACGATGTTGTCGGTAAGGTCCAGCATGCCGCGCATGAAAGTCTGGTAGCAATACACCACTTCTCTCATGAGTTCTTCGCGAATCTCGGGGTGTTGCGGCTTTTTCACGTAAAAACCGCCCTTAGAGCCCACCGGCACGATCACGGTGTTCTTTACCTGCTGCGCCTTCATCAGGCCGAGTACCTCGGTGCGAAAGTCCTCACGCCGGTCCGACCAGCGGATGCCGCCACGCGCCACCTTGCCGCCGCGCAGGTGCACCGCCTCGACGCGCGGCGAATATACCCAGATCTCGTACATGGGTTTCGGCAGCGGCAGTTCCGGGAGTTGCGAGGGATCGAATTTGAACGAGACATACGGCTTGTGTTCGCCCTGCTTGACGGTCTGGAAATAATTCGTGCGTAGGGTGGCGCGCACCACGTTGAAGAAGCTGCGCAGGATGCGGTCGTCATCCAGGCTCGAAACCGATTCCAGTGCCGTGTCTATTTCCGCGGAATAGCGCGCGCTCAGGACCTCGCGTTCCTTGGCACCTTTGGGGTCGTGCCGCGCCTCAAAATATTTCACCAGCAGTCCCGCGATCTGCGGATTGCCGGACAGCGTGCGTTCCATGTAGGCCGGGCTGAACGACAGGTTGGTCTGCAACAAATATTTGCAATACGCGCGCAGCAGCATGGCCTGCCGCCAGTTGAGGCCAGCGCCCAGAATCAGGCGATTGAACCCGTCGCTCTCGGCCTCACCGCGCCACACGCGCGCGAACTGTTCCTGGAAATTTTCCTTGATGGCCCCTACGTCCTGTTCACCCGGATAAATCAGCTCGAAATCCTGAATCCAGAAAATGGATTCGTCCGAAAGCCCGATTTTGTAGGGGCGCTCGCCCATGACGCGCACACCCATGTTCTCCAGCATCGGCAGCGCGTCGGAAATGGATATCTCCTGTTCACGGTGGAAAATCTTGAAGCGCAGATACCCGCCCGGCGTGTGTTTGGGCCGGTACAGGCTCATGCGCAGGCTGTCCGCGCCGTTGAGCGCGTCCATGTGTTCGATGTCGAATACCGCCGATTTTGCCTTGATGTCTTCCTGGTAAGCGGCCGGAAAGCACCCTCCATAGCGGCTGAATAGCTTCAGACCGCGTTCCTCGCCGAATCTGGCGATGAGTGCATCCTTGAGTTCATCCTGCCAGGAACGCACCGCCAGGGTGATCTCCTGTTCCAGTGCGGCCCGATCGTACTTGGGCAGTTTCCACGGCGTGGTGTGCACGATGATGTGAATACGCGCGAGTGCGGATTCGGACAAAAAGATATCGTGTTCCGCGCTCTTGCCATTGAGCGCGCTTACCAGGGTGTTCTGGATTTTCGTGCGTACCTGACTGTTGTAACGGTCGCGCGGCAGATACACGAGGCAGGAGAAGAAGCGGCCGAAGCTGTCGCGGCGGATGAAGAGCTTTACCCGCTGGCGCTCCTGCAACTGCACCACGCCCATGGCGATGACGAACAATTCGTTGGTGGTGCTCTGGAACAGTTCATCCCGCGGCAGGGTTTCGAGGATGTGTATCAGGGCCTTGAGGTCATGGCTGCCGGCGGGCAATTCCGAACGGTGCATGACTTCCGCGGCTTTTTGCCGCAGCACGGGGATCTCACGCGGGGTGCGGCTGTAGGCGGTGGAGGTGAACAGCCCCAGGAAGCGCCATTCACCACTGACGTTGCCCTCGCTGTCGTAGCGCTTCACCCCGACGTAATCCAGATAGCCGGGCCGGTGCACCGTGGCCATGGAATTCGCCTTGGTGACGATCATGAATTCCCGGGCGCGCGCGCGTTTGCGCACGTCCTGGGGCAGCACCAGAAAACTCGAGGAAATCTTCGCACCGCTGTCACGCAGGATGCCGAGGCCGGAATCCGGCACGATCCTGAGCAGATCTTCGCCTTTTTCCTCGACGAGGTCGTATACGCGGAAACCCAGGAAGCTAAAGTGGTTGTTGGCCAGCCATTCGAGAAAACGCTGGCCTTCATCTACCTCGGCGTCACCGAGGAAGGCGCGGTGTTTATCTACGGCGGCGCAGACTTCCCCCACCTTGTCGCGCATGATGTGCCAGTCATCCACCGTGACGCGCACGTCGTGCATGGCGGATTGCAACTCGCTTTCCAGCCTTTTGAGCGTGGCGGCGTCGCTCTGGTGATCTACCTCGAGATAAATCCAGGATTCCACCAGGCCGCTCTGGTGTTCCTCACCCGCCGCGTCCAGGCGCGTGATGGCGCCCTGCTTGTCGCGATCCAGGTAGAGGATGGGATGCACCGTGAGATGTACGCCGATGCCGTTGCGGGTGAGCGTCATGATGGTGGTATCCACCAGGAACGGCATGTCGCCGTTCACCATCTCGATTATGGTGTGCGGGCTCTTCCAGCCGTCTTTTTTCACATTGGGATTGTAAACGCGGACCAGGATTTCGCCGGCGGGGCGCTTTAGCCCGAATTCCCAATGACTGCGGGCCGCGCCAAACAGATATTGCGGCGTGTGCTGCAGCAGGTCTTCCTCGGCGATGTCGTCGTAATACTGCCGCAGGAAATTTCCAAAGGCGGGTGTGGAGTCCTGTTTTTTGCCGAGGGCGATGACTTTTTCGAGATGCTTATTCTTTGAATTGGTGCTGCGTTGCGGCATGGCGACCAGGGCCTTGCGGAGGGTGAATTGAGACTTGTATTTTAACGCTTTTCCACTTGAATTTGCCTGACTTTAGGATTGCCGGAGGCTGAAACGGTAGCTTGAACTGCCGTTTCTGTCGCGTTCAGCCGGAGTAGTTTTATTGGGCTTTCTGCAAGTCGGCAATAACCGCGGCCAGCCAGCGACAGGCAGTGCCGCCGGTGACACAGCGGTGGTCGAAGGTAATAGACAGCGGGATACGCTTGTGTACCTCGATGCCGCCCATGACCGGCACCACGTCATAGCGCAAGCCACCGGTGCCGAGGATCGCCACCTGCGGCGGCACCACCACCGGCGTGGCGTAACGGCCGGCCATCATGCCGAAGTTGGACAAGGTGATGGTCGGATTTTTCATATCCGCCGGCGCCACCGTACGAGCACGTGACGCCTGCTTGATGCGGTTCAGGTCGTCGCGCAACTGCTGCGCATTCTTGCGGCCCACGTCACGCAGCACCGGCACGATGAGTCCGTCCGGCGTGTCCACCGCCATGGCGAGATCCACGTGCTGATGCAGGGTGCGTTCCAGTTTCTCACCGTCATACCAGGCGTTCAGTTCCGGTTCCGCGCGACAGCCGACCACGATGGCGCGGACGATGCGCACTGTGATGTCCTGGCCCGGTAGCCAGTTGTGGATGTCGGCATCGTCGAACAGCGTGCACGCAGCGACCTGTGAACGCGACTGACTCATGCTGGCGTGCATGGCGCGGCGCGGTCCGCGCAGCGGTTCCGCCACACCGTAGTTGATGTCGGTGCGTGGCGGTGGCGGATCCCATCGCACCGCAGGCGCGTTAAATCCCGTTGCCGCAGGCGTTTGCAATCCGGCTCCTGCCACACGCGCGCGTCCCTGCGCAGCACGCACATCCTCGGCGGTGATGGTGTCGTTCTTGCCGCTGGCTTCACAGTCCGACAGCTCCACACCCAGTTGCTTGGCGAGGATGCGCACCGAGGGCAGCGCTTTCACATGCACTGGAGTTTTTTTCTGTTTCTTGCGGATGATCGCGGTCTCGGCCATGACCTCATTGCTGGTGGGCATGTTGCCGACCACCGTGCCGCTGTCTTCAGCGATGGGTTCGTGCTTGCTTTCAACAGGTTTTGCCGCAACCGGTTTGGCGGGTGCAGAGGCGGTCGTGCCGCCATCAATATCAAACTCCACCAGTGCTGCGTGGGTCGGAATGATGTCGCCGGCCTTGCCATGCAGTTTTGCGATTTTGCCGGCCCATGGCGAAGGCACATCCACCACCGCTTTCGCGGTTTCCACCGACACGATAGGCTGGTCCACCTTGACGGTATCGCCTTCCTTCACGAGCCAGTTGACGATCTCGGCTTCCTGCAGGCCTTCGCCGAGATCCGGGAGATTGAAGGTTTTCATGTTTATGCCTCCAAAACCTTG
>JBOIBC010000089.1:0-5686 GCA_050739295.1 Gammaproteobacteria bacterium | reverse complement strand
ATATCGTGCTCACCACCTATGCGTTGCTGCCGCGCGACGCCAAAGTGCTGGCCGCGCAGGAATACCGCGCCGTGATTCTCGACGAAGCCCAGGCGATCAAGAACCCAAAGGCCAAAGCCGCGCAGATCGTGCGCGGCTTGAAAGCCCGCCAACGCCTGTGCCTCACTGGCACGCCGATGGAAAACCATCTCGGCGAACTCTGGTCACTGTTCCACTTTCTGATGCCGGGTTTCTTGGGCGATGAGCGTCATTTCAAACGTCTGTACCGCACGCCCATCGAAAAACACGGCGACACCGAACGGCAGGCGGCGCTGGCGCGACGCATCGCGCCTTTCATGCTGCGGCGCACCAAGGAACAGGTGGCCGCCGAATTGCCGCCCAAGACCGAGATCCTGCGTACTGTCGAACTCGAAAGTGCGCAGCGGGATCTGTATGAAAGTATCCGGCTGGCCATGCACGAGAAAGTGCGGCAAGAGATAGAAAAGAAAGGTTTCGCGCGCAGTCAGATCGTGATCCTTGATGCACTGCTCAAGCTCCGCCAAGTGTGCTGCGATCCGCGCCTCCTGAAATTGACTTCCGCAAAGAAGGTGAAACAGTCGGCAAAACTGGCGCTGCTCATGGATATGTTGCCGGACTTGATCGAAGAAGGCCGGCGCATTCTCCTGTTCTCGCAATTCACCAGCATGCTGGCGCTGATCGAACCGGAACTGGCGGCACGGGAGCTGCCGTATGTGCTGCTCACCGGCGACACACGCGACCGCGCCACGCCGATTGACCGTTTCCAGTCCGGCCATGTGCCACTGTTTCTCATCAGTCTCAAGGCCGGCGGCACGGGTTTGAACCTCACCGCCGCCGACACCGTGATTCACTATGACCCATGGTGGAACCCAGCAGTCGAGCGCCAGGCCACCGATCGGGCGCATCGCATCGGTCAGGACAAGAATGTGTTCGTGTACAAGCTCATCACCCAGGGGACGGTTGAGGAAAAGATCACAGAACTTCAGGCGCGTAAACAGGCGCTGGCCGATGGACTGTTCGGAAAGAAACGCACGAACGCATCTGCGATCACGGCCGAAGACCTCACAATGCTGCTTTCGGCTGCCGAGTAAACTACTAATGATTTACGCCAAGTTCTCTCCTGGGAGATCACCATGAATTTCCTGCCACAAGTCGTCGTGTTCCTGGTCGCCGCCTGCCTCGCAGTGCCGTTGTCGCGCAAATCTGGTTTCGGTTCGGTGCTGGGTTATCTCATCGCCGGTGTGGTGATCGGGCCCTGGTGTCTCAGGCTGATTACCGGGGTTGATGCAATCCTCAATTTCTCCGAGATCGGCGTGGTGCTGCTGCTGTTCATCATCGGCCTGGAACTGCAACCTTCGCGTTTGTGGGCGTTGCGGCGCACGGTGTTCGGCATGGGCGCGGTGCAGGTGGGCGTGAGTACCGTGTTGTTGACGCTGGGCGCGCACGCGCTCGGTCTCGGCTGGGTGCCGGCGCTGGTGGCGGGTTTCGGTCTGTCGCTCTCCTCCACCGCATTTGTCCTGCAAATGCTGGCGGAGAAGAAACAGCTTACGGATCATCATGGCCGGGCAGCCTTCGGCATTCTGCTGTTCCAAGACATCGCCGCCATCCCGGTGCTGGCCCTGCTGCGTGTTTTCCATGGCGGGGCATCGCTGCATAACACGCATTTCGTGTACTCCGTCATCGTCATCGTCGTGGTAGTGGGTGTATTGGTGACCGGTGGACGTTATGTGCTTCGACCGCTGTTCCGTTTCGTCTTGCAGTTCGGCAGCCCCGAGATCTTCACGGCCACAGCACTGCTCATCGTCATTGGCGCAGGCCTGATTGCCAACAGTATCGGTTTGTCCATGGGCCTGGGTGCCTTCATCGCCGGCGTACTGCTGGCGGACTCCAGCTACCGGCACGAACTGGAAGCCGACCTGGAACCCTTCAAGGGCCTGTTGCTGGGCTTGTTCTTTCTGGCGGTGGGTATGTCGGTAAATCTCGGCCTGCTGGTAAAAATCCCGCTCATCGTCATCGGCGTGGTCGTGGGCATGCTGGTTCTCAAAGGCCTGGTGCTGTACGGCATGGGCAAGCTCTACAAATTACCGGATGCGGCGCCACGCAACCTTGCCTTTGACATGGCCGTTGGTGGCGAATTTGCCTTCATTATCTTCAATACCGCGGCTGGATATCAGATGTTCAGCAAGTCGCTGGTGGATATCCTCAATCTGACCGTGACACTTTCCATGGCGGCCACTCCCTTCCTGGTGTTGTTCAACGAGAAAGTCATCCAACGTTTCCAGGAAGAACACGCGCCGCCCGAGTTCGATCGCATTGACGAGCCCGGCAATCCGGTGGTGATCGCGGGCTTCGGACGCTTCGGCCAGATCGTGGGCCGCGTGCTGCGCCTGAAACAAATTACCTTCACGGCATTGGACGCGAACCTCGAAGACGTGGACGACCTGCGCCGCTACGGCAACAAGGTGTATTACGGCGACGCCTCGCGCCTCGACATGCTGCGCGCCGCGCACGTGGAACACGCCAGGGTCTTCGTGCTCGCCATAGACGACGTGACCGCTTCGGTGCGTACAGCCGAGATGGTGCGCAAGCATTTTCCACAAGTACCGGTTTACGCGCGCGCCCGCAACCGCCATCACGCGCACCTGCTGACGGAATTGGGTGTCAAGACCATCGTGCGCGAAACGTTGTATTCAAGCCTGAAACTCACGGAAGCCGTGCTTGAGGGACTTGGACAACCGGCGCATGAAACCCGCACGCTGCTGGACAAGTTCCAGCGCTACGACGAACAACTGCTGCAGCGCCAGTACGCTGTGTTCCGCGACGAAACCAAATACATCCAGACGACCAAGGAAGCCGCCGAAGAATTAAAACGCCTGTTCGCAGAAGATGGCCAGAGCGAACCAGCCAAGGAGCCGGCCGCGTAGCAGCTCGTGATTCAACAGTAGTCTGTTAGGAACTCCGATTTATGCGTCACCCTCGCGAAAGCGGGGGTCCAGGGATTTTATCTTTCTGGGTTCCCGCTTTCGCGGGAACGACGATGACGCTATTAATCTGAGCTTACTTATTTCTCATAATTCAATTTCGGATACCAGTCCGTGCCGCGGCCTTCCGGTGTGGTGTCAAACAGATTCCACAATGGCCAGATCATGTCCACGTGCCGCGGATGCTGGCCCTTTTCCGGCTTTGCAAACATCAATTCACTGGCCCAGTAGTGGCGGATGCGTCCATTGCGTTTGACGAACACATTCAGCATCGGCCACTGTTTACCATCCGGACCTTCACCGAAGTAATCACGGTTATAGGTGTTGCCCGCGGATGACAGCAGGCGCAGACGCCGCCAGCCGCGTTCCTGCGCGAAGGCCAGGATGCGTGGTAGCGGCGATTTCGCCACCACCGCCAGATTCACCCGCTGGCTGACGGACACCGCGTTGCCGTCCAACGCATCCAGGATGGAAGTGCATGAGGGACAGGGCCGCTCCATGGCCGGGCCATACATGAAGTTGTAAATAACGAGCGTGTCCTTACCCGGCGCGAACAATTCCGAAAGCCGCACGCGGCGCACACCCATTAGCTCGTCCACGCCCTCGAACACATAGTCCTCCGACACCTCGCCGCCTAGCGGCAGCTTGCGGCGTTGCGCGGCGACCGACTCGATGTGCCGGCGCAGCGCGATTTCTTCCTTGAGCAGCTTGTCGCGTGCCTTGCGATATGCCGGCGTTTCGCCGGGAAAACGTTGCGCATGCAGCGTTTTCAGCGCCGCAGGCTTGTGACCGGCGGGTTTTTTCTTGCGGCTGACTTTGCGCATAAAACACCTCACTGATCAGACGATTTTGGACGGAAAACATACACCCGTTACTGGATGGCACCAGAAACCTGTGAAACCTGTTTACGCAATAGCCGGTTGCGCAGTTCCCATTCCGATTCGGCTGTGACCTGTTCCAGGAATCTGATTTCCTCCGCCACTTGCACCGCGACCGGTACACCGTCGCGGTAGAGCACGCGGTTATCGCCTTGCACCGGCACCCGAACACCGGGTGTCAGGATGCCCACCAGATTCAAGACATCGGCGGCCGACATGGACACCCGCTCGCCCTTCCCGATACATGTCAATTCCAGTTTCTGTTTGTTGTTCATCGGAAGGGATTGATCACGCGCACGCCGCCATAGTCCTGGCCGTGGCTGAAATCCTCGGAGTAGAGTTCCGCCGCACCGCTGGCGCGCGCGGCGGCGAGAATCAGCGCATCCCAGAGCGAGAGTTGCCAGCGGACCTGCTCATCCACGGCGGCAAGGAACAAATCGAGGCTGTTGTCCACGACCGGCCAAGCGGTATAGTCGCGGACGATCTGCCCGGCCACGACGCGCTCGACGCCACGCCGTTCCAGATTGACGTGCAGTTCCTGCAGCACCTGTACGCTGAGGGCGCTATCGCCCGGTGAATTCCAGCCCGCCTCGATCAGCCGCAGCGCGATGGCGCGCTTGGCCGGCGCGTCGAGGTCGTAGGCGTAAAGCAGGATGTTGGTATCAAGAAACCGGCTTGCGCTCATGAGCCTGGGTTCTCGCCAAGGGTTTACCACCAAGGCGCAGACCCACGTGCAGTCGCTCCAGCGCGGCTTGCCGCGCGGGAGCGGCTGACTCGGGGCGAATGGCCCAGTCGAGGCCGCCGATGATCAGCTCCTTGAGTGTGGTGCGGCGTTGCGCCGCGACCACCTTGGCACGATGCAGGATGTCTTCGGGCAGATCAATCGTGGTTTTCATGGAAACAATATACCCATAAATACAGCCATATGTCAATATCACGGATCGGCATTGGCTGGAAATCACTCGGGATCAGCGCCTCCATCCTGATCTGCCTCTGCGCAGCCAGCTTGTCTTCCAATGTCATTGCAGCAGTTAGCGCGCAGCGCGCTTCCCTGATCTGGCGGTCGAATTCCCTGATTTCCCGTTCTAGCCCCACTGCGTTCCGAACCGCTTACTGGATAACTCCGGACATCTGCGAAGCCTGTTTGCGCAGCAGTCTGTTTCGTAGCGTCCATTCTGTTTCTGCCGTGACCTGCTCCAGGAACTTCACTTCCTCGGCTACCTGCACCGCGACCGGTACACCGTCGCGGTAGAGCACCCGATTATCGCCCTGCATCGGTACCCGCTCGCCCGGCAGAATCACGCCGACCAGATTCAGTGGATCAGCGGCGGACAAAGACACGAGCGCGCCGGTCTTGGGCCGCTTGCGCCATTCGCGCAAGGCACCCACAGCCTCCGGCAATGCAAACTGTTCCCCGGAAAAACCCTGCACGAAACGGCCGCCGCGAATCTCGCCGCGGGCTTCCAAGCGCCGGTAGCTATATAGAAGGTCGCGCCACGGTGGCAGACCCGATTCGCGGGTCAACACCTGACGGAATACCACGCCGTATCGGCCAAGCAAAGCGCGGGCAATATGCAGGATAGCCTCCGCGCCTACAACGTGTTCCTGTTCGACCGTCACGCGTGGCACACTTGACCAGCGGCCGGCTTCGTCCACACCCGGCGTGTAACCGCGGCGCATCCGGTACCGGCTGTGACTGCCAATCGGCGGACGGCGATGCTGCGGTGTGATGAGCGCGCGCAAGCCCGCGAAACCATCCGCCGTCACCAACCCCCAAGCAGTGAGTTCACCGAGTGCCGTTTCCGCCTG
>JBOIBC010000088.1:0-5689 GCA_050739295.1 Gammaproteobacteria bacterium | reverse complement strand
GCATAAAAATATTCATAACCAACGAAGATGGCAGCGGCAATCTGGGCTCAGGGAACCTGGCGTTCATTGACAATACTGTCAATACCGCTACCGGTACGGTGATGCTCAAGGCGGAAATCCCCAACAATAATGTGCAGCTCTGGCCCGGTCAGTATGTGGGTGTGAGCACCCAGCTCACGGTGCAGCCCAAAGCGGTGATCGTCCCCGCCACGGCGGTACAATCTGGACAGGACGGCAACTTCGTGTACGAGGTGGTGGATGGCAAGGCAGTAGTTCAGAATATCATTGTAAATCGACAGGTGGGCAGCCTTGCCGTAATCACCTCCGGTCTGAAGGGCGGCGAGCGCGTTATTACGCAGGTGTCGCGCAATCTACGTCCCGGACTTGCGGTAGTACTGAACACGTCTGCGCCGTCTGCCGGTAGTCACGTCACGGCGCCTCAGAACACCCCATGAAGGTAAATCTATCCGCCCCGTTCATTCACCGGCCGGTGATGACCACGGTGCTCATGTCGGCGTTGCTGATTTTCGGCATGGTCGCGTATTTCACACTGCCGGTGAGCGAACTGCCAAACGTGGATTACCCGACGATTGCCGTGTATGCAAACCTGCCCGGCGCCGACCCGGAGACCATGGCATCTTCTGTGGCGACGCCGCTGGAACGCCAGTTCAGCACCATCGCCGGCATCACTTCAATGAGCTCGGAGAGCAACACTGGCAGCACGCAGATCACGCTGCAATTTGATTTGTCGCGCAATATTGATGCTGCCGCCGCGGACGTACAGACCGCCATCTCCCAAGCGATTCGGCAATTGCCCAACAACATGCCCCAGCCGCCGCACCTGCGCAAAGTAAATCCGGGCGATTATTCCATCATCTATCTGGCACTCACTGCCCAGCACATCCCGCTTACAGAGCTGGATGAATACGCAGAGACACGTGTGGCTGAACAGATATCCATGATCTCTGGTGTGGCACAGGTGAACGTCTTCGGCGGTCACACTTATGCCGTACGTTTGTACATGAACCCCTACGCACTGGCTGCACGCAACCTGTCGCTCACCCAAGTGGCCACGGCGGTGCAGAATGGCAACACCAATCTGCCCTCCGGCACCATGTACGGCGCCACCCAAACCTACACGGTGCAGGCTAACGGCCAGTTGACCAACGCCGCGGCCTACAACCATCTGATCATTGCCTACCAGAACGGCGCACCAGTACATCTTTCCGATGTGGGCACGGCGGTGGATAGCATCCAAGAGGATAAACAGCTTACCCAGTACTTCGATAACACGCAGGGCAACCATCAGATACAAACAGCCATCGTGATGGGTGTACAGCGCCAGCCCGGTTCCAATACCGTGCAGATCGCCCAGGCCATCCGTGACCTGGTCCCGCAACTTACCAAAGACGCACCGGGCGATGCCAGCTTGCACGTCATGTACAGCCGCGGCGATTACATCAACGGTTCCATCAATGAAGTGAAGTTCACCCTGATCCTGGCCATCTTCCTGGTGGTCGGCGTGATCTTCCTGTTTCTGCGCAACATCCGCGCCACCATCATTTCGGCGCTGGCGCTACCCACGTCCATCATCGGCACCTTCGCGTTCATGAAGGCCATGGGCTTCAGTCTCGACAACCTATCACTCATGGCGCTGGTCCTGTCGGTGGGCTTCGTGGTGGACGACGCCATCGTCATGCTGGAAAACATCGTGCGCTACCGTGAGAAAGGCGAGCCCACGATGCGGGCGGCGCTCATCGGCAGCAAGGAGATCGGTTTTACGGTGGTATCCATGACCGTGTCGCTGGTGGCGGTATTTCTGCCCATCATCCTCATGGGTGGCCTCTTGGGCAGGCTGTTCCGTGAATTTGCCCTCACCGTAGCCATCGCTATCCTGATTTCCGGCCTGGTCTCGCTCACGCTTACGCCGATGTTGTGCAGCCGCTTCATCAAGGAAAGCGGCCGTCACGGAAGACTCTACGAAACATTGGAGAAAGGCTTTGAATGGATGCGTAACTGGTACGGCCGCACGCTCACCTGGTCGGTGAACCACTGGCGCACCATGTTGGTGGTGGCGGGATTGATGCTGGTGCTCACGTTCTATTTTTTCTTTGTGGTGCCGAAAGGTTTCATCCCTACCGAAGACACCGGCCAGATCATCGGCAACACCGAAGCGCCCGGCGGCATCACCTTCGACCAGTTGCAGACTCTGCAAAACCGTGTCGCCCAGATCGTGCAGAAGAACCCCAACGTGGCGGACGCCATGTCCAGCGCCGGCCAAGGTCAAGGTGGCGCTGCCGGCAGCAACAACGGCCGGCTGTTCATCGGCCTAAAACCCATGGGCGAACGTAGCGCTAGCGCCGATCAGATCATCCAGCAGTTACGCAAGGCGGTGGCACCGGTACGTGACATGCAGGTGACTTTCCAGAACCCGCCGGCGATCCGGATCGGCGGCGGTTACGGCGGCGGCGGGCAATACCAGTACATACTACAGGGCCTGGAAGTGGATTCGCTGGACCAGGCTTCCGAGAAATTCCTGCCTGAGCTGACCAAGGTAGCGGGCCTGCAAGACGTGGACAGCGACCTGGAGCTCAACAACCCGCAGCTCAATGTCAACATCCTACGCAGTCAGGCTTCAGCCCTGGGGGTGAACGCCGCGCAAATCCAGTCCACGCTTTATGATGCCTATGGCGGCAACCAGATCAGCACCATCTATGGCTCTACGAATGAATACTTCGTCATTATGCAGTTGGCTCCGCAATTCCAATCGGATTTGTCAGCGCTGAATGCACTGTATGTACAAAGTGACAATAACACGTTGATACCGCTGAACAGTGTGGCCAATATCACACCGGGAGTCGGACCGTTGCAGGTGGATCATTACCAGCAACTGCCTTCGGTCACGTTCTCATTCAATCTGGCACCGGGCATCTCCCTCGGCGATGTCACCGGCCGCATCGAACAACTGGCCAGCAGTACACTGCCCTCGGATATCACCGGCGTATTCGCCGGCAATGCCGCAATGTTCCAATCTTCACTGGTTGAGCTGCCGATTTTATTGATCATCACCATTTTGGTGATTTACATGGTGCTGGCTATACTCTATGAGCATTTCATCCATCCCATCACCATCCTCACCGCCATGCCGCTGGCGATGGTGGGAGCGCTGCTTACACTCATCATCTTCGGTCAGGAATTGAATATCTTCAGTTTCGTGGGTCTCATCATGCTGGTGGGTCTGGTAAAAAAGAATGGCATCATCATGATTGATTTTGCTATCCAGATGAGACGCGAAAAGAATCTGAACGCTCGCGACGCGGTGATCGAGGCCTGCCTGGTGCGTTTCCGTCCCATCATGATGACCACTTTCGCAGCTATCTTGGGCGTGCTCCCCATCGCTATGGGTACCGGCATGGGCGCAGAGTCTCGCCGACCGCTGGGCATCGCCGTAGTGGGCGGTCTGATTTTCTCTCAGGCGCTCACTTTGTACATCACACCGGCTTTCTACGTCGCCATGGAGCACTTCACTGAAAAACTGCGTGGCCCGTCTCACGTACACCCGCCGGTAACTCTCAAACCGCAAGAAGGCGGATAATCCACGTTATACCGACGAAGCAAATGGAGGGAATCATGCCTCACTCCACCAACGTTCAACTCAGCAGCACATTAAAAGGCTATGCGGCCCACCCAAAAGGCGAAGGACCGTTTCCAGGTGTAGTGGTGATGATGGAAGCCTTCGGCATCACCGGCCACATCCAGGGTGTGTGCGGGCGTCTCGCGAAATCAGGTTTTGCCGCAGCGGCCCCGGATATTTTCCACGGAGACGTGATCGGCTACACAGATATGGATAAGGTCAAAACCAAGATCCCGACACTTCGAGACAATCAGATATTGCAGGAAATCGGCGAGACGCTTGATTGGTTCAGCTCCCAGAAAAACGTGAATTCGAATCGGCTGGGTATCATCGGCTTCTGTATGGGTGGTCGTTTTGCCTTCTTTGCCAATTGCCGCTACCCGGACAAGCTCAAGGCAGCGGTTGGTTTCTACGGTGGCGGCATCGCGCCGGACGGCGCCGATCGCTTCGGTCGCATGCCGCCTATCAACGAAGCTGAAAAGATGCGGGCGCCGCTGTACCTAGGCTATGGCGCGGATGATGCCAGCATTCCGCCGGCAGAGCATGCGCGCATCGCGGAAAGGCTTTCTACGCTCAAGAAGCGCTACACACTCGCCGTGTATCCCGACGCTGGTCACGGCTTCCTGTGTGAGCAGCGGGCCAGCTATGCGCCTGCAGCCGCAGAACCTGCCTGGCAGGAGAGCCTTGCCTTCCTCCACACCAATCTTGACAGAACTTGAATAACTGGAGGAATCCTCATGAATGCAAAATGCACGCACCTCGATCAAATCCGCGACGTGACGCCTTCGGGTAAAGGTTGCAAGGAATGCTTGGAGACGGGCGACGACTGGGTTCATCTGCGCCTGTGCCTGATCTGCGGCCACGTGGGTTGTTGCGATTCTTCGAAGAACATACACGCCACCAAACATTTCCAGCAGAGTGGTCATCCTGTCATGCGCTCGTTCCAGCCCGGCGAGACCTGGCGCTGGTGTTATGTGGACAAGACGTACGTTTAGAAGCTGATACCACCGTCAAACGTGACGGACTAAAGAGTGCCTCTAAAAATTGGAGATTTCGCTTTCCGGCTAGGCAAAAATGACCGAGTAACCGGAGTGTACACGAGCCGCATGCGGCGAACGAGACCATATGCTCCAATCCGCCGGAGAGCAAAAGATACATTTTTTAAAGGCGCCCTACATTTTCAGTTCCATGACGTATGCAGTATTCGGACCCAGTACGTTGATATATAAATACGGCCCGGTCGCGCCGCCGAAAACCCCCGTGGTGTCTGATGCGCCCTCATACGCCAAACCGTTCAGCGCACCGACGCATCCCGACCCGGCACTACCAAGATTCACATAATAAAGATTGGCGGCAGGGGCCGCTTGCGTAATCGTGCCGCTCAGATTGCACCCATAGCCGTCATTGCCGGTAAACGAACCCGTGGCTCCATTGATGGCCAGGCTTGCTGATGTGCCGGCTTTGCCGATGTAGTATCCAGACCACTGTCCCTGCAACCCGGCAAGCGTACTGCTGCCGCTATAGGCCGCTTTAGTCGCGAGATTGATGCTGCCGGTCAAAGTGCCGTTACCGTCATTTTCGGTCAGACTCGCCTGCAAAGTGATCCCGGAACTTGACGGTGCGTAGGTGCCCGAGGCGATGAAATTCACAGTTTTGTAGCCGTTGGAGAAGGTCTGCCCCGGCGGAGCCACACCGGTCAGTGCTGAGGTAAAAGGCGATACGCCCGGCAGGTTGCTCAGCACGAAGACGTACCCGTCATTGTCGGCGAAAAACCCGAAACCATCTTCGGTGACGGCCCCGGTGGTAACTTTTGTGGTGCCGGAGGTGCTGCCTAGCTGATAGGTTCCGGACCAGGGTCCGGGCACGTTCACCACATCCGTGGTGTTGGGGGTCGGACTGCTGCTGCTACCGCCACCGCACGCGGCGAAAAACATACTGCCAGCCAGCACTACAAACTTTGACCATTTCCACGGCATGATAACTACCTGTTTTCGGAGTTTGGGAACAGCCCGGAGGGATTATGCGGGCGCAGCATTAAAGACCAAAGTGAGAAAG
>JBOIBC010000087.1:0-5710 GCA_050739295.1 Gammaproteobacteria bacterium | reverse complement strand
GTGAATGCGAATACGATCAGCACAATCCCGATTACCACCATGGCATAACCACGTGCCTTGCTGTGGCTAAAACTGATGCTCTGACACTCCGGTTTCAACAGATGTTTCAAATGTTCCATCTTGTTAAACTTGCTTTGGATGATTTCGTCCGAATGAAGCCAGTCGCCCTGTTTCGCATCCTGCTTGCTGATGGCTGCGCTCCACAAGATCATCGCACCATAAATAATGGCCAGTACGCCCGCAACGATAAAAACAGAATTCACGAGTTTCACAATAACGTTCACCTCTGCGTATGTAGAAAGCAAACGATCACAATTAAAGGTGCCCTGATTCAGTCACCGAACAACTCCCGTAACTTAGCACCAGGATCAGCGGCGCGCATGAATGTTCCGCCTGCCAGAATCGCCTGCCAACCCCGCACCCCATTTTTCCAGCAGCGGCGGCAATTCCGTAAGGGAATCCAGCATGGCATCCGGCTTTAGATCAGCCAAGCCCCCGCCATAACCATAACGCACACCAATAGCCCGGAAGCCTGCGGACCTGGCAGCCAACAGGTCATTCCTCGAATCGCCCACCATGCAGGCCTGCGACGGCGCGATTTTGAAATGGCGCGCGGCATGCAGCAACGGCAGCGGATCGGGTTTGTGTTGCGCGAGCGAATCACCCGACAACACCACGCCGAAATAGTCGCGGAGGTTGAGCGCATTCAATAAAGGTTCGGTGAACTCAGCTGACTTGTTGGTAATGCAAGCCATGTGGATACCAGCATCTTGCAACCGATCCAGTACTTCGCGCGCACCGGGATACACGCGTGTGTCCACCGCCATGTGTCCAGCATAGGCGCGACGGAAGGCTTCGAAACCGCGCCGGTACAATTTAGCATCCGGTTCACAATCCCGCGATCCGATAAGTGCACGCTCCACCAGCCGCCGCACACCATCGCCGACCCAGGTGCGCACTGCACCGATGTCGGGCGGCGACAACCCCAGTTCACGCACCATGCTATCCACGGCATGAGCAATATCCGGCATGCTGTCCACCAGCGTGCCATCCAGATCAAACGCAACCAATTGGATTGAAGACATCAATGCCCGGCGCGAGCGAGTTCATTACGCATGGCCTTGAGGACGGCTTTGTAATCCTTGGCGCCGAAGATGGCGGAACCGGCCACAAAGGTGTCAGCGCCCGCCAAAGCGACCTCGCGGATATTGTCCACTTTCACGCCGCCATCAATTTCCAGGCGAATATCCCGGCCGCTGGCTTTTATCAACGCGCGCGCTTCACGCAGTTTGTCAAGACTCGACGGGATAAACGACTGGCCGGCGAAACCGGGGTTGACGGACATGATGAGGATCATGTCCAACTTGTCCATCACGTACTTCAGGTCATCCAGCGGTGTCGCCGGATTGAACACCAGACCCGCTCGGCAACCGCTGCTGCGAATGAGCGACAGGCTGCGGTCCACATGCTCGCTTGCCTGGGGATGAAAGGTGATGTCGGTGGCGCCGGCCTTGGCAAACATCTCGATGAGCCGGTCCACCGGCTTCACCATGAGGTGCACGTCAATGGGCGTCTGTACACCATGTTTGCGCAGGGCCTCGCACACTACCGGCCCGACCGTGAGGTTGGGCACGTAATGATTGTCCATGACGTCAAAATGGATCATGTCCGCGCCGGCTTTGAGAACACTGTCAACCTCTTCGCCCAGCCGTGCGAAATTGGCGGACAGGATCGAAGCGGCGATGCGAAAATCAGGCATGGGAAACTCTCGGTCAAGCGCGGAATGGCGTTACACTTTACCTTATCAGCCGACTGCCGGACCAGCGGCAGCGCAAAAACCGGAGCACGCAATATGTATGCCCTGGGCATCACCAACGCCATCGCAGTCGCGCTGCACGTCCTGTCAGCGGTCATCTGGGTGGGTGGCATGTTCTTCGCCTACCTGGCGTTGCGGCCTGCGCTCGCGGAACACACTGCCCTGGCGCGCGCGCATCTCTGGACGGCAGTATTCAGGCGTTTCTTCCCATGGGTCTGGGCCTGCATCACGTTGCTGCTGGTGACCGGCTTCTACCTGATCTTCGGTGCGTTCGGCGGTTTCAAACAAGCGCCGCCTTTCGTGAACCTGATGCTGGCGCTCGGCATCATCATGATGCTGCTGTTCGCGCATGTGTACTTTGCATCCTACCGGCGTTTGTGTCATGGCGTGGAAGTCAACGACGAAGCAGCCTCCAAAAAAGCCATGAACCAGATCCGGATCGTCATCCTCATCAACCTGATTCTCGGCCTGATCGTGATCTTCGTGGCGATGACGGGCGCGTTTTCGTTATACGATTGAACCTGAAGCACATTCAAGCGTATCAACACGGCGAGAATAGTACTGTCTACTTCATGCCCCTGGCGGTCTTGATGAGCTCGTAGGCAACATTGATCTGTTGGGCCTTCTCCTGAGCGAGCTTGATCATCGCCTCCGGCAAGCCACGCGCCACCAGCCGGTCGGGATGGTTCTCCTTCATGAGCCGGCGGTACGCCTGTTTGATCTCCTGATCATTCGCTTCAGGTTGGATGCCCAGCGTCTGGTACGCCGCTGCCAGCCGGTCTGGACGTGATTGTGAGAGCGCTTGACCACCACCGCCGAACGTCTGCTGGGCGTGGATAAAGTCCTCGTAACGATGCAGTTCGACGGGCGGGATGCCCAATAGTGCGCAGATGCGATTGAAGACTACCTGCTCCGCCGGATGCAGCACGCCATCGGCGAATGCCGCCGCCAGTTGTATCTGCAGGAACATGCGCAGCAATCCGGGATAAGCGCCACATTCGTTGCGGAACTGGATCAGCACGGCGTCCAGCTTGAAATCTGGCTGTTTGCCTTGATTGAAGAGCCCGATGGCTGCGCGCTGCTGCTCGGCCGTCAGGTTCATCTGCGCCATGATCGCGCGGGCGGCGCGGACTTCGTCCTCTGACACCCGGCCGTCAGCCTTGGCGATGCAGCCCATCACCGAAAACGTTGCATTGAAGAACGCAGCCTGCGCCTGCGCAGCGTGGGCGCCGCCCATCCAGCCGGCATGTACGCGCGCGCGCGACAAACTGAAGCCGATCAACGCACCCAGGATCGCGCCCCACCGCCCGGCAATTGACCAGCCCAGCAACGCACCTATGATTGCACCCAACCAACCCATGTGGATCTCAAATTTGGGAAAAGAGGCTTATTCTAACCGAGGCATCCGGCTGGACAGCCGTTGCGCCGTCGCGGAAGATACATGTCCCGCATCACGCATCCAGTCATGGACAAATACGCATGTCCGGTCAAACTGCTCCGGTTTTCGAAACCCATCTCAAGAGCCTGCCGCTGATTCATCGCGGCAAGGTGCGAGATATCTACGACGCGGGACCGGAGCATCTGCTGATTGTCACCAGTGACCGGCTCTCCGCTTTCGACGTGGTATTGCCGGACCCGATTCCCGGCAAAGGCGCCGTGCTCACCGGCATCTCACGTTTCTGGTTCGAGCGCACCCGGCACATCATTACCAATCAGCTGACAAACCTTGCAGTCGCGCATGTCGTCAAGGATTCTACCGAGCAAGGGCTGCTCAAGGATCGCGCCATGGTGGTTCGGAAGCTCAAGGCGCTGCCCATCGAAGCCGTGGTGCGCGGCTATCTCATCGGTTCCGGCTGGAAGGAGTACCAGAAAACCGGAGCGGTCTGCGACATCCCGTTACCGAAGCACCTCAAGCTTGCCGACAAGCTGCCGCAATCAATTTTTACACCCGCAACCAAAGCCCCAAAAGGCCAGCACGACGAAAACATCTCCTTCGATGAAACCGCCAAACTGCTGGGACAATCACTCGCGGAACAGGTGCGCGACAAAGCCCTCGCGCTGTACAACTTTGCCGCCGAACATGCACGCAAGCGCGGCATCATCATCGCCGATACCAAATTCGAATTCGGCGTGGACAAAAACAATCAACTGGTGCTCATAGACGAAGCTCTGACGCCGGATTCATCGCGCTTCTGGCCGGCAGACACCTATCAACCTGGCGTCAGCCCGCCCAGTTTCGACAAGCAATACGTACGCGATTATCTGGAAACCCTGGATTGGGGCAAGAAAGCTCCGGCGCCGCATCTGCCGCCGGAAATCATCGCCAGAACCGCTGAGAAATATCAGGAAGCCTACCGGCGGCTGACCGCCTGATTGTGCAGGGTGGAGGGAGCATGGCAAACCTCAACATGGCAGGAACCCGGTAAAGTGATGCGTACATCAAGAATAGTCGCCGCTAACTTGGCATTGCTGTTGTTTTGTATATGGTTCAGCGTAAATGCCCAGGCTTCCGAAACCTGTCACACACCGACTCCGCAAACTCTGATCAACTGGTACAACACCACGCACCCGGAAAAACCGCTGTACTACAGCCAGCAGAATTCAGCAATCTACCATCCCATCTCGATCTTCAAGACGGATTCACCGCGTCTCCACTGGATCGGGCTGGCGTGGCTGTCGCCGGTGTGGGGCGCGCTGTTCGCGGCCAACTGCGACGCCGAGCCGCTGGCAGCGTTATCTGTGGGCGCCGTCGGCAAGATCATACCGGGACCCGAATTGCCGGCATTGGGGCAGACCATCATGTTCATTTACGTGGACAAGGAAACCCGCGACTGCGTGCATGACTCGGCGGATATTGTAGCGTTCAAGGATGGCAAAATCATTTCACTGTGGAGGCATGGATACAAGCAAGGCATGAATGTCGCCAATCACGCGACAGCATTCCGCGGATTTGTCTCAAGGGACTACAGCGTCAGCTTTGACACCAAGGGGCAGACTATCCAGATTACCGGTAATCTCCTGGCTTATCCCTATCTTGAAGATGGTTCGCAAGCCGCAGCGCCGTCCGCCACAAAAGCATTGCCGGAGGAAACCTATCATTGGGACGCACGGACGCTGCGCTACCTGCCGGAAAAGAGTTATGCGCAATCTAAAGCCTGCATCGATCTTGATTAGCCCGGCGCGAAGTAAGTCCACATAATCGTAGGAAAGCAAATAGACTACGGTAAATTAGTTGGATAAACCCACTGGTCCACCCAGGATATCTCGCTGAAAAAATGCGGAAAATAAACTGCTAGCAGCAGAAAACCCGCGCCTACGATGATGAAGGCGATGCGGCTCTTGAAACCGTTGAGATCGGTATAGAACGGCGCGAAACAGATGAACGCGAGAAAGAAAGCGACCACGAAATAAAACATCGCAATCAGAAAAGCGCTCCAGGCATTGTGGGGATTCTGCAGAAAGGTGGCGCAGGCCATGCCTATGGATAAACCCGAGACTACCACGATGGAATCCTTGACGCCCAGGATCAGGCTGGTGAAGAAGCGCGGTACCCGGCCTTTCTCATAGGGAGCAAAGGCCAGGAACAGGAATTCGACGCCGATCAGGATCATGGAGATGGGCGTCAGCACCAGCAGGATGTCGGGGCTGACGGCACCGGTCATGTAGTTCTGGAAAGATTGGTATGCCCCCTGGTGCAGGTGCAACATCATCAAGGAAGCGATAAAGCCCAACAGCAGGTTGATAACAAGACTGGACAGGGATTTACCGATGTCCCGGATGATCGAATGATGCAGCAACAGAATCGCTTCATGTGGCGGCTTCTTTTTCTTGCGGAACATGGTCAGTCTCCCCGGCTAAAACGCTTTGAACGCCCGATAAAACGATGAATCACTC
>JBOIBC010000086.1:0-5719 GCA_050739295.1 Gammaproteobacteria bacterium | reverse complement strand
TCGAGACCAACGTAATGGTTGTAAACCGGGATGAGCGCGCAGCACTTGAAGTTCATGTGGGTTGATTAAGCGTAGCTCAATTAAACTTGAGGTTTCCGGAGGAGAAACTCGTCTGCGCATCACAGTACTCGAAACTCACGGCGGCGTCAGCGATGCGCCGTGTCAGCCGCAACGTGATGTGCCGGCCGGGGCCGATGGGCCGCTTGAACTTGAGCTGTTCGACAGCGCGTACATCAGGTCCGCAACCGAAGATTTCACTCGAAAAATGCACCGCCCAGGCAAGCTGCACCACACCCGGCAAAATCGGATGCCCAGGGAAATGATCCGCAAACCAGCCTAAATCGGAACGGATATCCAGTTCCAGGTACGCGCTGTCGTCCGCCACCTCCCTGTACAACACCTGCGGCAGCTCCATCAACGCCGCTCCATGAACAGCGCTTGCAACCATGCGCGCTCGGTCTTGCCCATGTCATTACGCTGCAAAGATTCGACAAAGCGCCACTTGCGCGGCAGCAGCACTGGGTCGTACCAGTTGCGCAGCCGCTCCACCAGCAACTTGCGCACACCAGTTGCTCCATCTTGTTGCAGGCTGCGGCGGCCTGCGTCACTCAACACCACCACTGCGCCCACCGAACGGCGTTTGCCTTCCAGCAACAATAGACGCGCATCCTTCACGAACTCGTGCGCGACCAGACGCTGCTCCATTTCCACGAGCGAGACGCGCTTGTCCTCCACTTTCAGGACGCTGTCCGCACGGCCGAACAACTGCAGATGCCGTTGCGGCAAAAGCTGCGCCAGATCGCCGGTATCCACCCAATCCGCCCGCACGGTCCAGGGCGAACGCACCCGCAGCCGTCCGCGCGGAGTTTCGGTCAGGGTGGTTTCGACCTGTGCGAAAACCCGCCACGCCGGCTGGCCCGCATCAGCCTGCCAACTGCGCCAGGCGATACCTCCGGTTTCGGTGCTACCGTACACCTCGATGGCCGCGTGCCCCATTTCACCCGCGATTTTCGCGGCGGTCGCTTCCGGCAGCGGCGCGCCGGAACTGAACAGCGCCACAAAATTGTCCTTGGGCTGCAGCAGGCCGAAATCCGCGACCCGCGTCAGAAACGCAGGGCTGCTGGCGACGAAACACCGCCCAAACCGCTTCGTGGCTGCACTGAATTCAAACGGTTGCGCACAGGTTGGCACATAGAACGGGCGGCCTGCCCATAAAGGCCAGAGCACACGGAACAACATCCCATATAAATGATGGTGCGGCACGCTGGCCAGCACCACGGCGTCACCGAGTATCGCCCCCCACTGGGCATCCAACACCGCAATTTCCGCACGAAAGTGTTCGAGTTGCTTGTTCACACACTTGGGCTGGCCGGTGGAACCTGAAGTGTATGCTTCGATCAAAAGCCCGTCATCCAGATCCCTTGCAAGTTGCGCACCGGATTCGGTAACAGCCGTCACATCCATGCTGGCGAACGATGCAAATCGCGCCGGCGCATCCGTGAGCACGACCTCGGCTCGCGCTTCTGCCACATTTCCCGGACCCGAGGCCTGCGGCAGAATCACGGTCTTGTGCGCCTGGGCCAGCGCCATGAACCCCGTTGCGAACCACAGTGTATCGTCACACACCAGCGCCCAACGCTGCTCGGGACGTTGCAACAGACGCCGGCTGATGCCGGCCACCCGCCGGTGAAACTCGCCAGCCGATACAACTCCGGTGTCGGTGTACGCAACTGCGGCATGCTCGGGGCAGGAAAACGTGCGCCACCGGGTAGATGACACGCTGAGGTTTTCAGTGATGTTCATGGCTGCGTATGGGCGCGATGTACGCGCCGCCGGACCAGAGATTCCACCACGAACACCGTTCCGATCAGCAGATAAGAAAACAGTCCGTTATACAAGGTCCAGACGGCCATGGAAGCAAACAAGGCCGTGTACAACGCGATCAAGGTATTCAACAGCAGCACGCCGCTCCACACCTGGGTGACACGGCGTGTATAACGAATGTGCACCGGATCCAGGTCGCCGGCGACGGCGCGCGCGAAGCGTTCCACCAGCGGTCTGCGCGTAAACAGGGAAAGGAAAAATACCAGGAAGAAAACTGCGTCAATAGCCGCCGGATACAACCGCACGTGTTCCAGGTTGAAACCGCGAGTGAACAATACCGCAATGGCGCCCAGCAACAGGACGACGGCAAGCACCAGCCATCTTCGCGGGCGCCAGGATTTGCGCCAGGCGATGAACAGCACGCGCAGCGCCAGCAGCGTCAGCACGCCTGCCATGAGTATTTTTGGTGCCACGTGCCCGGCGGCAAAATAAATGGCAAGCGGATAGGCAAGCAAAGCCACAACGACCAGCGCGGTGACCGCGGAACCGGTCATTGCGGAACGCTGAGTAGTTTCTCTATGACGCGCTGAACGTCTCCCACGGTACGCACGCCCTTGAAGTCCTCGGGACTCACCTTGCGGCCGGTAAGCTCCTGCAACTTGATGATCAGGTCCACCGCGTCAATGCTGTCCAGGTCCAGGTCTTCGTTCAGCCGCGCATCGGGTGTAACCTTCGCCGGGTCCAGTTCGAACTGCTCGACCAGGGTATCCTTGAGCGTTTGAAAAACATCTTGTGCATCCATGGGCAGGTCTCTCAGGTTGTTTGACGCGTTGAAATGAATTTAGCCAGGTTCTCCACCGAATAAAAATGCTGGCGGGTCTCGGCGGAGGTGGCATCCAGGGTTATGTGATAGCGCTTCTGGATGGCGACGCCCAGTTCCAATGCATCAATGGAATCGAGTCCGAGACCGTCGCCGAACAGCGGCGCGTGCGCATCAATGTCCGCTGGGCTCACGTCCTCCAGATCCAGCGCGCTGATAATCAACTGCTTCAGTTCTTCTATAAGTGTGCTCATACTGTTTGATCTGCTCCTGAAAGAAACTCTGCAGCGCGCGGGTGGCGCGGCGCACCGCCACGCCCGGCAGCGGCGAGGCCTGCGGCATGAAATCGCTCACCGGCCGCGGCGAAAAAATTTTTACGTGCAACACCCAGGCGCGCTCCGGTACCTGATACCACTTGGTGGTCTTGAGCAGGGCGGGCGGCGAACAGTGCATGACCACCGGCAGAATCTCAAGGTCACCACGCACCGCGATCTGTGCCGCACCGCGCTTGAATCGCAGCGGTTCGCCCGGGGTCGTGCGGGTGCCCTCTGGAAACACCACCAGGGTCTCACCCCCGCGCACTGCCCGGATGCAGGTTTCGATCATGCCGGCCGGATCCTCGTTGCTGATGTAATCCGCCGCGGTCGCAAACGCGCGCGTGAACGGATTACGCCACAGGCCGCTTTTTACCACACAATCCGCCATGGGCAAGAGCGACAGCAGCACCACCGCATCCAGATAATTCGGATGGGTGGCCAGCACCAGCCGCCCGGACGCGTGCTTGAGCCATTCACGGCCCTCCACTTGCACGCGCCCAAGCCCCAGTCCGCGTATCGCCGCCAGCAGCACCCGGAAAGCCACACTCACCAGCCGGCGCACCCGCCGGCGGCGCGCGGCCGCGTCGCCTGGCCACAGCAGGACGACCGGCAAAACTGTGAGGCCCACCAGCACGCAGCCCACCCCGAATCCTGCAAAACACAGGCCGGTGCCCAGGGCGCGGTACCAGTAGCTCAGTTTTTTAAGCATGTCCGCCAAGCCTTAGCAGTTGCCAACCAGGGTCGCCCCCAACCAGGCCGGCCACGGGCGCATCTTGCAACAGGAAGTCCATGAGCGCCACTTCCGGACGCGGCCCGGACGCGGTGTTGTGCGCTTGTGCCAACCGGTACATGGGCTGATTGCCGTCTGGGGTAGTCAGCAGCAATCCAACGGCAAAGGCCGTTTCCGACTGTCTCAGGTAGGCACCGTATTCCGGAGGCAGTGTTTCGTCCGCATAGACGACCAAGACCTTATCGGCGCCTTCCACCAGCATGCCGATGCCCTCCAACAACGCGAACACCAGAGTGCGGTGACCGGCCGCCAGCGCCGTGGCCGCACTGCGATCGCTGCGCGCCATGGAAAACAATCCCGCGATGCTGTTGTGCACCGACAGGCTGAAAATCGCAGGCGACAGAGGTTCATTCCGGGCCAAATCGTCCAGCAATTGCACCGTGCGGGCGATGGAACCGTGTCGCGACGCGAACACCATCGGCACGGCCGCATGCCCTTCGGCGCAGCGCCAGGCCACGTGCAGAGCCATGCGCCCAACCCGATCCAGACGCCTGCGCAACAGTGCCGGCAGGAAACTCACATCGGGTTGCTCCCCCGCATCTCTGCGCTTGCCCGTGATCCAGTCGCGCCAGTCCGGCCGGTCCGCGACACCCGGCGCCCAGGCGCGCCAGCGGCTGATGGAAAAATCTCCCGCGCGTTCAGACACTTGCTTCCCCATCCCCTGCAATTATTCAGAGGGATATTTTGACAGAACTGTGCGCGCTGTCACCCCGTGTGGTGCAGTTTTGCCGGCCTACTTGCGGAAAAACCTCACTGTCTCAAGGGCTTGAAAAACTGCTAAGACCGTCCAACGCCTGTTTAGTCCGCGCACCCGGCAAGGCCATGCGCCAAGCATGCAATGCCGGGGCATCCGGCGCGCCCCGGGCCACGACCGCCAGTTGCCAATGTCCGTCAATACCCGCAGACCAGAATCGCCATGGACCCGTTAGGCGTTCTGTAGCGCAGGTGAACACCAGCGCCTGCGCTGCCAGATCAAATCGGACCGCCGCAAAACCTTCCCAGATCGAAATCCCCGCTGCCTTGCATACGGCTTCCTTGAGCGTCCAGTAGCGGTAAAACAGGCGCAAGCGTTCAAAATCATCGTGCGTGCGCGCCAGATGTGCCGTTTCCTTGGGCATGAATATGCGCTCTGTGTGAGCCGTCAATAACCGTGGCCGCAGCCGTTCCACATCCACACCCGCCGGCATGCTAGCTACAGTCAAAGTCAGCAGTTCACGACTGTGACTCAGGCTCAGCGTCAGCGGCGCATCTGTATAAACGATGTTCCCCGCGCTGCCCGTGCGCAGCGCGTCTGCGTTGATCCGGCCCGAGACCTGCTCAAGTGCTTCCAGCGCCAGCGCCCGCCCCGCCAGCCATTCCAGCCGGCGCCGGGCCGTTGCAAACAGCCGGTAACGCGCCTGTTCCGCTGAATGCAGACGCGGAAGATAGCGTTCTTCCAGCCGCGGCAAATCAGTTGCGGTAACCGGACAGGTAAATAGTTCGACGGCGTGCATCATTAAGTAATGGCCGTATGATAAGTTCTCTTGGCTGAAACAACGATACCAGATGATACCGGGCATGCATTGCGCGCAAATCGGACGCGCGGTGTGCCACGGATTCAAACTCTGGGGCGCCCCCAACACAGGAGCGTGACATGGATGAAAAGAAGGCAAACGCTGCGTGTGACGAACACTGCGATGTGCTGGTGATCGGCGGTGGTCCCGGCGGCAGCACGGTTTCAGCGCTGCTCGCCCGGCAAGGCTGGTCGGTCATGCAACTGGAAAAGGCGCGTCATCCGCGTTTCCACATCGGCGAATCACTGCTGCCCATGAACCTGCCGGTGCTCGAACGTCTGGGTGTGCTGGACAAGGTGCGCGCGCTCGGAGTGTACAAGCCGGGCGCCGATTTCGAGGCCGACAACGCCAGCGGTTACCGCACCTACGCGTTCGCGCGCGCCTTGGGCGACAGTCCGCCGCACGCCTTCCAGGT
>JBOIBC010000085.1:0-5749 GCA_050739295.1 Gammaproteobacteria bacterium | reverse complement strand
CAAGGGTGCCGCCCTCAATGCCATCCAGGTGGCGGAGTTATTGGTGAAAAGCTATTTATAAGCTATAGTTAGCCCGGTTTTGTAAAGAGCATTCTGAGCTGTAAATGGCAACGCCGCTGTCCCGGCAGGTTCACAACGGTCCGGTTTGGGGCGGGCAGACTGGGGAGAGACCATGAGCAAGAAGCTGACGTTTGTCCTGGCCTTTGCGTTCGCTGTGCTGCCGGTCGTAGCACAGGCGCTGGGCCTGGGCGAAATCAAACTCAATTCGGCGCTGAATCAGCCGTTCAGTGCGGACATTCCCATCGTGAGTGCGGCCCCCGATGAAATCAGCAGCCTGCACGTGAAGGCGGCCAGTGCCGCGCAATTCCAGCAGGCGGGCATTCCCATGTCCGACGTGCTCGGCCAGTTGAAATTCCAGGTGGTGCTGGGTCCGAACGGCACGGCGTTTGTGCACATTTCCAGCAGCAAGGCATTTCGCGAACCGTTCATGGATGTATTGGTTGATGCCACTTGGGATAACGGCGAATTGCTGCGCGAATACACGGTGTTTCTGAATCCGCCGAGTTTTGAGAACGCCACACAAGCACCATCAGCGCCAGCCGCCGCTGCACCCGCGGCGTCACCCCCGGTGGGTGCGCCGGCGAGTCCGATGACGGCCCCGCCGCCTGCGGCGCCTGCTCCAGCGCAAGCCGCTCAACCGTCGGCCACCACGCCGGCGATTGCACCTGTTGTGTCCGCTGGCAATGCCGCTCTGGGTGGTAATTACGGTCCCATCCGCCGTGGCGAGACGCTTTCCGAAATTGCCCTGCACTTGCGTCCACAGGGCGTGACGCTCAATCAGATGATGATTGCGATCTACCGCGCCAATCCCGAAGTCTTCATGCACAACATCAATCTCATGAAGGCCGGTTATGTGCTGCGAGTCCCCACTGCCGACGATATCCAGGCGGTGCAGGTGGCACAGGCTAATTCCGAAGTGCGCACCCAGATCGCGGAGTGGCGCAGCCGCCGCGGTCTTGCCGCCACACACAAGGCAACTTCTGCAACGACCACGGAAGAACAGCCTTCCTTGCAACTGGTAGCGCCATCTTCGGCTGCCCAGACTACCGAGAATCAGGTGCCTGGAACCGGCGCCGGCGGCACGGCTGTTGCCACCAAGGCGGCGGGTGCGGCGAGCCAGGCCACACCTACGGCTGCTGGTGCTGCAAGTAATGCGGCGGCTGGCGTTGCGGCAGGCGCAAGTACGGCTTCCCGCGCGCCCATCGCAGTCGCCAGCAACAGTCTTGCGGCCGTGCAGGGTCAAGCCAGCAAGCAAAACAAGCAGCCGGCCGAGACCAAGATCACGCCGCTTGCACCCGAGAAACCACTGGTTACCAAGCCGTTGTCAACTCCGAAAAGCAAGGTGATGGCGCCGGTTCAACCCGTGCAGTCAGGCAGTCTGCTGGACTCGCTGCTTAACCCCTACGTGATTGCCCTGATCATCATCGTGATTCTGCTGATCATCATTGGCATCGTTGTCAGGAACAGGCGCGCATCACTCCCTGTCAGGGGTAAACCCATCAAGAGCAAGATGAATATGCCGCCGGCGGACACCACTGACTGGGAAGCCGAAGAAAAGGCCGGCTTGAAAGATGTGACGGCCGCTCCGGCTGGCGGTATGCACGGCAAATCAGCTCAGGCTGGCCGCATAGCCGCGGGAGCCGCTGGCGGTGCTGCGGTGTCAGCTGCAACGGCAACGGCCAAACCGGATGAAACCAATCCCGTTGCCGAAGCCGATTTTCATATGGCGTATGGCCTTTATGATCAGGCAGCGGATGTACTCAAGAAGGCGCTGTTGCAGGAACCGGGCCGGCGTGATCTCGAGAAGAAGCTGCTGGAGGTGTATTTCACCGCGGGCGACCGCGCCAACTTTGTGGAAACCGCGCGCGGACTGCGTGAGGAAATGGGCGCGCAGCCCGACAAGGATTGGGAAAATATCGCCATCATGGGCCGTCAGGTTGCAGCCGATGATCCGCTGTTTTCGGGCAATAGCTCGGCCACCGGCACAGCTTCCAGAGTAGATATTCCCCTGGACAGCGGCGGTACCGGCACGGCTGTGCATACCGATCTGGATCCATTGGCCGGAGCCTTTGACGGCATACGTTCCGTAACGGTGCCGGAAACGCCCGCTCCGGCGGCCGCGGCCGAAAATGCCGCCGTGGATTTTTCTCTCCCGGAGATAGAGCCGACGCCCGCGAAACGCAGGACCGACGTCAAAGCTGGCGCTGGACAGGACGCAAGCGGACAGGCCGCGGAACCCCAGTCGGATGCCCGGAAAAAGTCGGCAAAAATCGGTGTGACCACGGTGACAGCCGATTTCGGCACCGATTCGCAGGTGGAGTTCGACAAGGCTCTCAAGGAATTGTCGGACTTCGTGAATACCAACGTGCCTCCACAGGAGGAAGGCACACGCAGCGGCGCGGGCGCAGCACTTTCGCTTGCAGCGGATGCCGGCGAGGTCAGCGCCGGAACAGGAACAGGGACCGGCACAGGTGAAGAAACGACCGGGCTCAACGAAATCGGCACCAAACTGGATCTGGCGCGTGCTTATATAGATATGGGGGATGCGGATGGCGCCAAGAATATCCTCCAGGAAGTGCTTGCAGAGGGTGATGCCCAGCAAAAACAGGAAGCCCAGAAACTGATGCAGCATCTTGCGTGATCGGCACATGCCACCCCGCATCATGCGGGGTGGTTTTCCACTTGCGTTCCGTTGTTTTTTGCCATTGGCTGCACGCCATGATGCGGACTATTCCTATCTTCCTGTTATTGCTGCCCCGCTTTTATGACGGTGCACGCGGATGACACGCCTTGCACTGAGTCTCGAATACGACGGCACCGCGTTCATGGGCTGGCAGCGCCAATCCCATGCCGGCCGCACCGTGCAGGCAGTCGTCGAAGCAGCCATCGCCAAAGTTGCCGATCATTCTGTTGAGATCACATGTGCCGGACGCACCGACGCGGGCGTGCATGCCACTGGCCAGGTGGCGCATTTCGATACCCATGTCGTCCGCAGCTTGCGCGGCTGGCTGCTGGGACTCAATTCCAATCTGCCACCAGACGTGGCGGTAAACTGGGTCCGGGAGGTCCCGGACGGATTCCATGCGCGTTATCGTGCGCGTGCACGTCAGTACCGGTACACCATTCTGAACAGGCTTACGCGATCTGCCGTCACGCGCGCGCAAGCGACCTGGATTCATCGGCCACTGAATGAACTGCGGATGCAAGCAGCGGCCCGGCACCTGTTAGGGGAGCATGACTTTTCCGCGTTCCGCGCAGCAGAATGCCAGGCGCATTCCCCCGTTCGCAGCATTCATGCACTGGATGTGCGTCGTGAGGGCGAATATATTTTGATTGACGTGGTGGCCAATGGCTTCCTGCATCACATGGTGCGCAACATCGTGGGCGTGATGATCGCCATCGGCGAGGGCAAACAGGAGCCGGACTGGGCGCGAAAGGTGCTGGAAGGCCGCGACCGCGCCTTGGCTGGCACCACTGCGCCGCCGCAGGGCTTGTGCTTCATGGCGGTGTTGTATCCCCAGGTTTATGACATTCCTGTACCGGAAGGCGCGCTGTTCGGCAGCCTTTCTGTTAATCTCCAATGAGCCTATGATTTATTCGTCCCCGCCGAAGCGGGGGTGACGAATAAAAAAATACCAAGCAGCAGGCATAACCCTATATGAATTGGTTCAAGAAACTTGTCCCGTCAAAGATCAACACCGAAGAGGCGCGTCCTGCCCGGCGCGGCATTCCGGAGGGACTGTGGAGCAAGTGCGAGGAGTGCAACTCCGTACTCTACCGCGCGGAACTGGAACGCAATCTGTTCGTCTGTCCCAAGTGCGGCCACCACATGCGGCTTACTGCGCGCCAGCGTCTGGAGACGTTTCTGGATCCCGGCTCAGCTACAGAGATCGGCGCCGGCGTGGAGCCGGTGGATATGCTGCGCTTCCGCGACAGCAAGAAATACAAGGATCGCCTGATGCTGGCGCAGAAAGGCACCGGCGAGAAGGACGCGCTGGTGGCGATGAAGGGGCGCCTCAAGGGCATGCGCGTGGTAGCCGCCGCGTTTGAGTTCAAATTCATGGGCGGTTCTATGGGCGCGGTGGTGGGCGAACGCTTCGTGCGTGCGGTGGACGCCGCCATTGAGGAAAACGCGCCGCTGATCAGTTTTTCCGCCAGCGGCGGCGCGCGCATGCAGGAAGCGCTGATTTCCCTGATGCAAATGGCTAAAACCGCCGCGGCATTGGCCAGACTCTCGCGTAAAGGCATTCCCTTCATCTCGGTCATGACCGATCCGACCACCGGCGGTGTGTCCGCCTCACTCGCCATGCTGGGCGATGTGAACGTGGCGGAACCCAAAGCGCTCATCGGCTTCGCTGGTCCGCGCGTGATCGAACAAACCGTGCGCGAAACCCTGCCGGAAGGCTTCCAGCGCAGCGAGTTCCTGCTGGAACACGGCACCATAGACATGATCCTGGACCGCCGCGAAATGCGCGACAAACTCGCATCGTTGCTCGCCATGCTTACGCGCCAGCCGGCGCCGAAGGAAAGTGCCGAATAATGGGATTAAGACGGGGGAACTCTGAATTCATTTATGCCGGTTTCGTCTTAGAGTCTGCCCTCATGTAGATGTGGGTGAGTATGACGGAAAATCGAATAAATCAGAATTATTCAATGAGCGGCAGCAACCGCGCTCTGGTTTCTTCCAGAATACCTGCCGGGGATTTTTCCACCAATGCGCATTGACGTGCCCGCCAGTCGAAAGATCGCATGCGATCCGCCAGGACGACACCCGTAGTTTTTGCAGTAGTGACGGTTACCTCGAAAGGATAACCACGCGGCTTCGTTGAGATGGGACAAACCAGAACCAGGCCGGTAATGCGGTTATACGCCTTGGGAGAGATAACCAGTGCGGGACGGCGCTTGCCGATCTCGCTGCCAGCCTGCGGGTCGAAATTCATGATGACAATCTGTCCACGATCCGGGACATGCGGAGTCATTCAATCACCTCACGTCCCACATCCGGGCCGGTCGGAAACACCGGCTGGAGGTTGTCCTTCGTGATTCCCGCCAGCAGTTCTTTCAAAGAGTAGCGGCGCGGTGTTCCGAGCGGCACCAGTTTGATGGACCGGCCTTCGGCGATCAGATTTACCTCAGTCCCGGCCTTCAGCCCCACTTCGGCTGCCAGAGCTGCCGGCACGCGGACTCCCAGGCTGTTGCCCCATTGAGTAATCTTCGTTTCCATGGTGCATTCTCGTGTGGCGTCAATGTGTATACATTGTATATCCAGCAGGGTGGGATTTCAGTACCGGACCATGAATGCCTGAAGCCGAAGGTTCTCTTAGTATTAAGGTACAGTCGCCGGTTGCAGGGGCCGGGACGAAAAGGGGTCTTTGACAGCGGTTCCGGCCAGTCGTTTGGCATGGCGTTTGCCATGCCATCCGGCCGCCGCATCCAGTCCTGATCTTTCGAACGCACCCGGTAGGACATCCACTGGATTTTCTCTGTTTTTGGACTACAGTTAAGAATACTCGCAGGGTTCAGGCGTACATAAAGTTGGAAAAAATCCATCGAATCCGGTCGCATGGATCAGTATGCCAAACAGGTGGAAGATACTGAACGCTATCAGCAGATGGTCAAGGTATTGTTGCTTCGTGTAGTTGTTAATGCGGGGCGGAAATGGGAGGTGTGATATGCCATTACGTAAATC
>JBOIBC010000084.1:0-5827 GCA_050739295.1 Gammaproteobacteria bacterium | reverse complement strand
TCCATGACCCCTAGGAGGTAAGTATGAAAACCGCAATCGCAGCAACAGTCACCACACTGCTCGCGCTTGGCTTGGGCACCGCCTTCGCCGCCGCGCCGCAGAACAAACCCCAACCCAACATGCAGACGCCCCCGTCCATGAACCAGCCGGCGCATACCGATCCAAGCGCCTGCACCAGCAAGTATCCAGACTTCTACAAAGTGGATACCAAGCATCAGGGTTATATCACCAAGAAGGAAGCCAGCAAGGTTCCGGGTCTGAAGGCGGCATTCAAGAAAGCCGACACCGACCACAACGGCAAACTGAGCGAGGCAGAATACGCGGCTTGGCAGCAATCCAAGTGCGGCTCCATGGGGCAATCCCAGGGCCAAATGCCCCAACCGCCACGCTATTAAACCTGGCCCGGGGTGTATTCACACCGTTTGAAAGCGTTCCCGACCGCCTCCTAACAGCAGCGGCCGGGAACGCTGTATATTTGAAGCGCACAGCCCCATACGCCCTGAGACATCAGATATAAAATGGGCGGTGGATTGTTTCTGTAGCCCACACCATTCGGACAAGTGCACAAGGCCTGGAGCAGCAGTGTGAAATTACTTCAGTCCAGCTCCATACGCAAACGCATCCTGTTCGCCTTTACGCTGGTGATGCTGCCCCTCGTTTTCGGACTGGCGATGGCGATCCTGTCCATCCAGAAACTGGGTACACAGGGACAGCGAGCGGTCCTGACCGCCGCCAATACCGTGCAATACAGCCGCATGTTGCTGGAAGAACTGCCGGATATGGAGCGCAATGCGCTCCAATACAGAGTGCTGCACGACCCGTCTCTGTACAAACTGTACATGGAACGCCACCGGCAATTCCAGCAGACCGCTGCGGATTTTGCCCACCTGAACCTCAATGACGCGATGCGCGAGAAACTCAACGAACTCAGTACGCGTGAACAAGTGGTATTCAACAATTTTTCACAAGCCAATCCGAACTCCGTGGATTCCGGCATCGCACTGTCACAATTCGAGGATTTGAATAATCTGGCCCGCTCCATCCTGGCCCAAGGGACCCAGTCCATCGATACCGAAATCAACAACATGCAGACTGCTGCGGGTCTGCGGCAGCGACAGTTGGCGTGGCTCGCCGCCATTTTGATCCTGAGCGCTTTTCTGCTCGCGGCACTGCTCATCGTGCTGCTCACCCGCCCCATCCGTGCCATTGATCAGGCCATCCGCAAACTCGGCGCGGGTGAACTTTCCAGGCCCATCGCCGTGAAAGGTCCCCAGGACTTGAAGGAGCTTGGCGCACGCCTGGACTGGTTGCGCACCCGTCTGCTCGAGCTGGAAGAACATCGCGTGCGCTTCCTCCGGCACATCTCCCATGAGCTCAAGACGCCGTTGACAAATATCCGCGAGGGTACGCAACTGATGACAGATCAGGTGGTGGGACCACTCAATACCGAACAACTGGAGATTGCACAGATACTCCGGAAGAACGGCTTGCAGCTTCAAAAACGCATCGAAGACCTGCTGAATTTCAGCACGACTCAGGGACCCAAGTCCTTCCAGGAAGACCAACTGATAAAATTCGACGCGGTGGTCTCCAGGGTAGTGGAGGAGCAAAAGATGGCCATAAAAGCCAAACACATCAAGATCGCTGCGCACCTGCATGAAGCCACTGTGCTTGCCGATGCGGAGAAACTCCGCATCGTGGTGGATAACCTGCTGTCGAATGCCATTAAATACTCTCCGGCAGGCGGCACGATCCACCTGCTGCTCAAGCTCAAGGAGGGTCAGGCCATACTCAACGTCGAGGATGAGGGTCCGGGTATCCGGCCGGACGAGAGGGAGAAAATCTTTGAGGCCTTCTATCAGGGTCAGGACAGCAATTCCGGTTACGTGAAAGGCACCGGTCTGGGCCTGTCCATCGCCCGGGAATACATGCGAATCCACCACGGTGTTATTGAGATCATCGAGCAGCAGAAAGGCGCGCACTTTCGTGTCGCCCTGCCGGCAGCACGCCAGGGAGTTTGAATGCGCGTTAAAGCACATTTCTTGATCCTTGTGTTCACAGTCCTAACGATCACATGCTTAACTGCCTGTGTGCCGCATTCCACACGTCCGGATATGGTACTGGTACCTGAACCAACCGCAAATCAGATTGCCCAGGTGCTGGACTACGTCAATAGCGTCCTGAATGAGCCCCCGGCTGCACAGGCCGCTGCACAAAAAAACCTGGCGACCCAGTTGAAGTTGACACAGTTCCCCGAGGACCGCATGCGCCTCGCCTTGCTGGATACCTTGTTGCCGGAACCCGCGCGCAACGACATCCAGGCGACAGCGCTGCTATCCGGATACAACTGGGAAGCGGCTGGGCCGGGCTTCAAGGGTTTAGCGGTGCTGGTATTGGGTGTCCTGAAGGCCCGCCAAACTGATGTCAACAACATTCAAGCGCTTACGCGGCAACTGGCGTCGGAACAGGCGCAAAAGAATCATCTTCAGCAACAACTCGACGCCCTGAAAAGCATCGAAAAAACCATGAATAGCCGCGACAAACCCACCGTGACACCGCCCGCTGCGGCCACGTCTCATGCTCCGACCACGCCCCCGGGTATGCCATGACCGCAACGGCAGGTTCGCTCATGGCTGCAAAGGGACGTATCCTGGTGGTGGATGATGATCCGAATCTGCTGCGTCTGCTGATGATGCGGCTAACATCGGCGGGCCACGAAGTACAAACCGTGGACAGCGGTGAACAGGCGCTGGTGCAATTACCGCTGTTCCGGCCGCAGGTGGTGATCACGGATCTGCGCATGGGAGGCATGGACGGCATGACGCTGTTCAACAACATTCGGCGCCGCGATCAGACCCTGCCGGTAATCATCCTCACCGCTCACGGTACGATCCCCGATGCCGTGGATGCCACACACAGCGGCGTGTTCGCTTATCTCACCAAACCCTTTGACAGCAAAGCGCTGTTGAAATGGGTGGACGATGCCTTGCGGATATCGTCCAAATCCGACGCAGCCGAGGTTGCGGATTCAGATCCAGCGTGGCGAGCCGGCATCATCACCCGCAGTCTGCTGATCGAAGACCTGCTGCGTCAGGCAAAACTCGTGTCTGCGGGCGATGCCGCCGTCCTCATCCAGGGCGACAGCGGCACCGGCAAGGAACTGTTGGCCCGCGCCATTCACCAGGCCAGTCCCAGAGCCGATAAATCTTTCGTGGCCGTGAATTGCGCGGCTATCCCCGAAACCCTGCTCGAATCCGAGTTGTTTGGCTACAGCAAGGGTGCGTTCACCGGCGCCACTGCCGATCGGCGCGGTTTGTTCCAGGCCGCTGATGGCGGAACCCTGTTCCTGGACGAGATCGGCGACATGCCCTTGAGCTTCCAGGTGAAATTGCTGCGCGCGTTGCAGGAAAGGGAAATCCGCCCGGTGGGCTCAAACCATCCTGTTGCGGTGAACGTACGCATCATCTCGGCCACACACCAAGATCTGGAACAACAGGTCAAGGAACGCGAATTCCGCGAGGATCTGTATTACCGGCTCGCGGTGGTGCCGCTGACCATGCCACCGCTCGCGGAACGGCGCGAGGATATTCCGCTGCTGGTCACCCACTTCTTAAGTCTGTCGTCTAAAAGCAGCAGCAAGAAAATCAGGGGCTACTCACCCCAGGCCATGGAGTTGCTGCTGAGCGCTCCGTGGCCCGGCAATATCCGTCAGTTGCAAAACGTGGTGGAGCAGACCGTGGCGCTCGCCACCACACCACTCATACCCGAGGCACTGGTACAAAATGCGTTGCGCGACAAGACCGGGCAAGTGGCATCATTCTCCGAAGCACGGGAACGTTTCGAGCGTGAATACCTGGTGCAGTTGCTGCAAATTACCGCCGGTAACGTGAGCCGGGCGGCGCATCTCGCCAAGCGCAATCGCACCGAGTTCTACAAGCTGCTGCACCGTTATGAGCTCGACCCCGTTGCGTTCCGCACCGGCAGCGAAGAAAGCTGAACTTACAAGCTGGCTCCCGGAGCCGGCGGCAGCAACCACATATGGCTGTACCAGTAATAACGGCCGTTCACCAACGCGGTACAGTTGTAACGGGTACGTCCAATATCCACAGGCTGCTGTGCCTGGATGCTGAAACGCGTGCGTGCTGTATCAAGCCAGGTGATGTTCATGGCCGGCCCGTTAAGATAACAATGCAAGGACTCGAAGGGTATGCGTCCAGGTATCAAGCTGATCTCAAGCCGCGGTGGATTATTGGCTGCCGTAACCAGTGGATTTGCTGGATTCAGCGATTGAATGGGCATCGGCAGGCTCGCGGCCTTGAGCGCGAAACCCGCGAGCCCGCTGTAGCCTTCTTCGATGGGAAAGCGCGGTAGTGCGTGTGGATCAAACGGTTCACCCATGGCGCCGGCTTGCTGGCCAAACCCCACGAAACCCAAGCCATTCACCAGTTCCGCCAGATCCTGATCGTATTCGCCATACGGGTAGGCAAACAATTTCGGTGATTCATTGGTCTTGGATCCGAGTTCCACCTGCAGGCGCGCTTGTGCCTGCAGGATGTCGCGGCGCACCCGGTCGGCCCAGGCAAGATCGGTCTCGCCTTTCTTCCTAAAGGGCAGATGCGCATGATCCACGGTGTGATCGCCGTAGTTGGCGCCGTGCTGCTGCATTTCGCGAAGCTCATCCCAAGTCATGAAATCCGGCAGGTGCGCATCCACCGCACCAGTTTCCACAAACACGGTGAACGGCCAGCCGCGCGCCTTGAGGCGCGGATAGGCATACTCGTATACCGTCTGGTAGGCATCATCAATGGTGATGGCCACCACATGATCCGGAATGGACCTGCTGGATTTCAAATACTCCACGATCTTCGGCAGCGGCCAGACCTGGTAATGATTCGCGGCCAGCCAGTTCATCTGGGCATCAAATTGATCCAGACGGATGTTGGTGGTGGGGTGGCGGTCATCACCGAAACGATGGTAAATGAACACCACAGCATGCGAAGGAATCATCGCGGCCGGCGCCTGCGCAACAGCCGACAGCGGCAGGATGACGAGCAAGACAATTAAAATCAGCTTACGCATGGGTCGAGACCTTAATCCCCACCGTTCAAGAATACAATCCGGAAAGAAGGCACCGACACGTATCTTGGTGAGATTGCATAAAAACCAAAGATTTTGGTTTCTGGCTAGGCAAAAATGGCCGAGCAAGCGGGCTGGCGATATGCCGTCAGCGGGCAAAAGATTGGTTTTTACTTATTGATGGCGTGGATTGCGCGCTTGTCCACGGATAGCGACGCCTCGTGCATGGCTTCGGACAAGGTCGGATGGGCATGGATGGTGCGCTGGATGTCCTCGGCGCTGGCGCGGAATTCCATGGCGGTCACCGCTTCGGCGATCATCTCCGAAGCCATGGGTCCGACGATGTGCACGCCGAGAATTTCGTCGGTATCCACGTTGGCCAGCATTTTCACCATGCCGGTGGCCGCCTCCATGGCCTTGGCGCGACCGTTGGCGGCGAACGGGAAAGTGCCCGCCTTGTACTTGACGCCCTGCTTCTTGAGTTCCTCCTCGGTCTTGCCCACCCAGGCAATCTCGGGCCAGGTGTAGATGACCGACGGGATCACGCCGTAATTCATCTCGGCCACTTTGCCGGCGATCAGATCCGCCACCATGATGCCCTCTTCCGAACCCTTGTGGGCCAACATGGGGCCCCGCACGCAGTCGCCGATAGCCCAGATGTTTTTCACACCGGTACGGCACTCCTCGTCCACCTGGATGAAGCCGCGTTGATCGAGCTTCACACCGCTGCCGTCTTCGAGCAGGTTCTTGG
>JBOIBC010000083.1:0-5954 GCA_050739295.1 Gammaproteobacteria bacterium | reverse complement strand
GCAATAACCCACTCAAAGCTGAATGCCTACACATGGTTTTCTCCCGTGTCTGGAACCTGCCCGTAAACCGTTGCGGCCGCTCTCGGGCATCCATGCCCTCCGCGGCATAAGGTCTTCCTGACCAAAAGCGCAGGCAGAACAAGGCGCGCGACGGTGAGCAACCGGAGTGTACACGCCAGTACATGAGGATTGCGAGCCGGCGCGCAACGAAGTTATACCAAGCGCAGCAGGTTTACGGGCAGGTTTTATTCGCCGCGATACACGCAGCCCGTAGTACAGGTTTCAGCAATCACCACCTTGGACAATTGTGATAAAGAAGGTTTCAGCCGCTGCCAGATCCAGCGTGCCAGATTCTCGCTGGTGGGATTCTCGAGACCCGGGATTTCATTCAGATAGCGGTGATCCAGGGCATCGAATACCGGCGTGAATGCCAGCTTGAGATCGGCGAAATCCATGATCCAGCCTTTGTCCGGCTGAAGCTCGCCGCTGATATGGATTTCCACGCGGAACGAATGGCCGTGCAGGCGGCTGCACTTGTGACTCGCCGGCAGATTCGGCAACCGATGCGCAGCCTCGATGTGGAATATCTTGAAAATTTCCATGTTGATGCGTACTAAATCAGGACTTTAGTTCAGGGTATTCTAGCCGAGATGGAGCCGGAACCGCGTGGCTGGCGCCGTCCACAGGCAGGCCACTTGCACCCCAAGCAGCAGTCTCGTATGTTGGCGCACGTCACCGCATACTGAATACATATTCCTGAATTGAAGAATCATGGCCACCAAATCACCCCAGGGCATCGCCGCCAAGCTCGAACAGCTGCGCGAGGAACACCGGGACCTGGACATCGTTATCAGCCGCCTGGCCGAGGATATCCATAGCAATGAACTGCAACTCAAACGCCTCAAGAAGCGCAAGCTGATAATCAAGGACTACATTGCCAAGCTCGAAAGCCTGCTCATTCCCGACCTCGACGCGTGATTGACCTGCATCTCCATTCCAATGCTTCCGATGGCGCGCTCGCGCCTGCTCAACTGGTGCAACTGGCCGCGGCACGCGGTGTGCAGCTGCTGGCGCTCACCGATCACGATTGCGTGGATGGTTTGGCGGAAGCCCGGATCGCATCGCAGGCCGCCGGCATCTGGTTCATAAACGGCGTGGAACTGTCCGCCACCTGGGAACGCAAAACCCTGCACGTGGTGGGCTTGAATATTGACCCAGCCAATACAGAATTGACCGCCGGACTGGCGCGCTTACAAGCGGCACGCTCGACCCGTGCCATGGAGATTGACCGGCGTCTTGATACCCGCGGCATACGGGGCGCTTATGCAGGCGCGCGACAACTCTCCGGCAATGACAACGTCACGCGCACACATTTCGCTCATTGGCTGGTTCAGCAGGGCCATGCCAAGACACAGCAAGATGCTTTCCGCCGTTTTCTGGCGCGCGGTAAACCGGGATTTGTGCCAATGATCTGGGCAAGTCTGGAAGAAAGCATCGGCTGGATTCATGCCGCCGGCGGTCTGGCCGTGTTGGCACATCCGCTGCGTTACGACATGACGCGCACTTGGCTCATGAAAGCGCTCGCGGCTTTCAAACAGGCCGGGGGCGATGGCATTGAAGTGATTTGCGGCCACGGCAATCGTGATGAATGCGCCACCGCCACGCATTACGCGACGCACTTCGGTTTTGCGGCATCCGTGGGCTCGGATTTCCACAATCCGTCCACGCCGTGGAATCGGCCGGGTATCGAGACCACGCTGGCAGAGAACCTGGTTCCGATATGGAGATGCTTCTAACTGGGCGCTGATGCAAGTTTGAATACTTCTGCTTCGATGAATATCTTCACCAGATCTGCATCCAGTTTGCCGTGTTTGGCTTCGTCTTGCAACACCGTGAACGCACGTTCCGAAGGCATGGATTTCTTGTAAGGCCGGTCCGATGCCGTCAACGCGTCGTAGATATCGGCCACCGCTATAAGGCGTGAGCCAAGCGGGATATCCGCCGCACTGCAACCGTGCGGATAGCCGCTACCGTCCAGTTTTTCGTGGTGGGCGCCGGCGATTTCCGGAACAGCGGCGAGGTCCGCAGGCCAGGGAATGCGCCGCAGGAAATTGCAGGTATGCACCACGTGCGATTCGATCTCGCGGCGCTCTTCCGGCGTGAGACTGCCGCGCGGGATGGACAATACGCGCTGCTCTTCCGCCGTGAGCAATGGCGTACCCTCTTCTGAGAGACTGTAACCCAGCGCGTCCTTAAACATCTTGCCGGATTTGCGTTTTTGAATCTCGGGTTCGTTGGCCTCCCGAATCGCCGCCCAATAGGCATTCAACGTAGCGAGCTTGCTGTCCAATTCCTGTTCAATAGCCAGGAGTTCCTCATGCGAATCCATACCGCTGCGCAGCATCACCAACTGCTGTGCCAGTGCGCGGCGCTTGAGCCGTTCGCTTTCCAGGATAATGCGTTCGCGTATCGCCAGATAATGTCCGGGTGTGAGCTTGTGGGCCTTGACGAGCACAAACTCGCGCACGTTGATGTCGCCAAAGTCATGCAGCAGGGCCGCATACTTCAGCTCGCGCAATTGCACGTGGGTAAAGCACGTGCCGTGGAGACGCGCTAAGCCGGAGCGTGGTAGAGCTTCGGCCAATCCTGTAGTCATGCGCGCGACCCGCAAGGAGTGGCCGCTGGTAACAGGATCGCGCTGTTCGATAGCCTCCACAGAGGCCAACACGAAACCCTCGAACATGTCGTCGAGCTGATGTTGGCGCGTCAGTGAAGCAGCCAGCAGCAGCGTATTGGCAATTGCCACCACCGGCCAAACGTTCGAGATGCGTATCTCATCCGCCTGCGCCAGAGATTCATCCACTACTAATGCCGCGCCCGGCGCGGCAGCTTGCCAATGCGCGCGGGTCATCTCTGCTGCCAGCAGTACGGGCGTGAGGCACAGCACCGCACAGTCCTGATCTTCCAGGTCCGCGGGTGCCTTGATGAAAACAATTTGTAATCCGGATTGCGCGAAACTCTCGATCTGCTCGGCAGAAAAATAACCAGCATCCACCGCCATGGATGGTGCGGCGGAAATCTCACTGACCTGTCTGGCAGTGGATGCAGTCATGCTGGTGTCAGGCATCGCCGCTCGCAATCCGGCCGCGCGGTGTGGTCTTGAGCAACTCGTCCACGGAAATCGTTGCCACCAGCACGTCTTCTTCAGTTTCATGTGTGCTGTCCGCTTCCCGCCACTCATGCTGCGACGTCTGCTGTGCACCCAGTCCGGCAAAATCAAACTGTTTCGTATCGGCGAGATGCGAGAGCGTCACGTTCTGCAGGGCCGCGAATATGGAATTGCTGCGGCCCGGATACTTGCGCTCCCACTCCGCGAGCATGGCTTTCAACGCCTGGCGTTGCAGGTTTTCCTGTGAGCCGCACAGGTCACAAGGGATGATGGGGAATTTCTTATACGCGGCGTACTTGGCAACGTCGTGCTCCTCACAGTAGGCCAGCGGCCGGATTACCACGTGCTTGCCGTCGTCGCTCAAGAGTTTTGGCGGCATGGCCTTGAGCTTGCCGCCGTAGAACAGGTTCAGGAAGAAGGTTTCAATAATGTCACCGCGGTGATGACCCAGCGCGATCTTGGTGATGCCATGCGATGCCGCAAATGTGTACAGCGCGCCGCGCCGAAGCCGCGAGCACAGGCTGCAGGTGGTCTTGCCTTCCGGTATCACGCGCTTCACAACGCTGTAGGTATCCTGCTCCAGAATCTGGAACGGCACACCGATATTTGCCAGATAATTCGGCAGCACGTGTTCCGGGAACCCCGGCTGCTTCTGGTCAAGATTCACTGCCAGGATCTCGAATTCCACGGGGGCGCTGTCACGCAGCTTCAGCAAGATATCCAGCAAAGTATAGGAATCCTTGCCGCCGGACAGGCACACCATGACCTTATCGCCAGCCTCGATCATGTTGAAATCCCGGATGGCCTTACCGACGTTGCGGCGCAGACGCTTTTCCAGCTTGTTGATGTTAACTGAACGTTTATGGATGGGTTTCTGCATTACCGATGCTCTGGTAAACGGTGCGAAAGTGCATCATTCTAGCCGCAAAACCTGCATTTTTAGCCAAGGAATCCCGGACGGCTGTAATAATGGCCAGACTGTCACGGTCTCTGGCTTATCAATCAGAGGATTGGCGTATGACTTTTGCCCGATGGATACTACTGTTTGCAGGGGCCGCAATACTCAGCCCCGTAATAGCAAACGCGGCGCCGCAGGTCATTACCAGCGGTGCCACGCAGGTCAGTCTGCTGGAGCTATACACATCCGAAGGTTGCAGCAGCTGTCCGCCTGCCGAGAACTGGTTATCCCGTCTCACGGACGATCCGCGTCTTTGGAAGCAAGTCGTACCGATTGCCCTGCACGTGGACTACTGGAACAACCTGGGCTGGCGCGATCCGTTCGACAGTCGCGCCTACACCTTGCGCCAACAGCAATATGCCGAACACTGGGACAACGGTGTGGTCTATACACCCGAATTCGTGCTGAACGGCAAAGAATGGAGTAGCTGGTTCGGTCTGCATTCGTTGCGGCTCCCGCATGCAACCGATGTGGGGCGCCTGACACTGACTATTGACGGCCCGCAGATCAGCGCGGCATTCACACCCATAAACAACAGTTACAAATCACTGGTTCTGCATGTAACGGTGCTCGCCTTTGGTGTAAAGACTCGGGTCGGTGCGGGTGAGAACGCGGGACGGGAATTGAAACATGATTTTCTGGTAATCGGATACGAACAGCATCCATTCGCCACGTCAGGCGCAACATTCACAACTCGCCTATCCATTCCACATGAAATCAGCGTGAAAGCATCGCGCTACGCGCTTGCCGCTTGGGTATCAACACCGAATGATCCTGCACCCATTCAAAGTGCGGGTGACTGGCTCCCTGCAGCTCCATAACCGCCACACAAAGAAACTTTACTACTGTACCCGATGAGTCAATATTTGACAGCTGCTTTCGGCCAACTGCGGACAATCACCTCCCGAGACATGACGCCCGAAACCAGCCATTCGGCCGGTGTGAAGGCTTCTATACTGATGCTTGGGTCGCTGATTGAAACGGCAATGCCAGGTCTCAGTATCGAGTGCTACCAGTGCATCCAGCTCCCATCCGTTTATAGTCACACGTCGCGATAGCGCTGAACAGAATTGAAGACGGCGCTATCTTCATACCCGTTGGTTCGATTATGTATGCTCGTTTCTGTGCGAGTTGGATGACCTGACGTCGCTTGTGTATACAAATTCTTCCAGGCAGTACGCGGCTTTCTACGGTGCTATCACGACCCCCCTGCCGCGTCACTAAAGACGGTCTGGCGGCGCTCTGCGGCCTAGACGGGTCTGGCGTTTGACATTGAAAGGTAATAGGACTAAACCCTTAACATCGACTTTGCGAATATCCGAGAATCTTGAGGAGTCAGACGGTGAGGCGATACCAAGTTGAAAACCGCGTACAAAAAATCAGGCCCGACATGCGCCTGCTGAAAAACGGTCTACGCGTTGAGCGCGGGAAAAGGACAGCTGGAGTCTGCTGACACGAGCGAGTTTCTATCGATCGTGGCGCGGCGATGAACGGTCCCTTCTGAGCCCGAGAATGCTCGGATGTTTCTTTTTTCGAGGCGTCACAGGGAGCTGGTTATGAACAAGACATTCCTGTTGCATAGAAAAACGTTTTTCGGTTTGCCGGGTGCACGGCAATGTCTCCAGATGGTCGTGCTTCTTTTAGCCCTCGCTGTCGGCTATTTGGCCTTCGTAGGCAGCGCGTTCGCCGGGACCCCGCCGGCTCACAGCCAAGTAATCGGGACGACCCATATTTTGTCGTTGTCAATTCCAAGTGGCGCAAATATGCCGAAGCAATCATAATGATGTTACTTACATCACCCTAACCGTCAGCGACACGTACTTATAC
>JBOIBC010000082.1:0-5966 GCA_050739295.1 Gammaproteobacteria bacterium | reverse complement strand
AGCCTACACCGTGTCGGTGGACGCACAGTCGCCGTTCCATGCCTGCGTGGGCTTGCAGGACAACAGTGCCTGGTGCGGACCTACGAGTTCGCTAAACCAGCGCGGCGTGACCGGCAAGAACTGGATTCCGGTGGTGGGTGGCGACGGCGAATACGCCGTGATCGCGCCCAGTGATCCACACATCATTTATGCGGATCTGGAAGACGGCTACACCCTGCGCTACGACACACGTACAAACCTTTCGCGGATGATCCGACCCTCGGCTTCCTATGGGCTACAGAATACTTCGAAGACACTCGCGGAATCCGAATACCGTTTCAACTGGACTTCGCCTATCGCAGTCTCGCCTACCGACGCCGATACCGCGTATCTCGGCGCCCAGGTCCTGTTCAAATCCACCGACGGCGGCACACACTGGCAAGTAACCAGTCCTGATTTGACACGCAACGACAAGAGCAAGCAAGGTATTCCCGGTGGCCCGGTGTACCATGACGTGAGTACCGCCGAAAATTACGACACACTGCTATCCATCACGCTCGCGCCCACCGATCCGGACAAGGTGATCTGGGTCGGCACCGACGATGGACTGGTGCAGCTCACCCGCGACGGCGGAGCGCATTGGGATAATGTCACACCACATGGCGCACCGGAATGGTCGCGGGTGTACCAGATCGGCGTCTCGCCGTTCGACGCGGGCACTGCGTATGTGAGTTTCGATGCGCACATGGTCAATGATGATAAAGCCTATGCGTACCGGACCACGAATTACGGCCGCAGTTGGGCGAAGATCACGGATGGCCTGCCCGCACATACCCCGGTGCTGGTGGTGCGTGAAGATCCCAACCGCAAGGGCCTGCTCATCGCCGGCACCCTGACCGGACTTTATTACTCATTGAACGACGGCGATCAGTGGCAGCCGCTCAAGGGCAATTTCCCCACTGTACCCGTGTTCGATCTCAAGTTCGTACCCGCCACGCATGCACTTGCCGTCGCGACGCATGGACGCGGCCTGTTTGTGCTGGACAATCTGCGGCCCCTCGAGGAGTGGAATTCATCGGTCGCCGACAACGGTTTCCATCTGTTCGGCTCCCAATCGGGCACGCTCTATAACCACTGGTCGGGAGACGAAGGCCAGCAATGGACCTACGCGTCACCCAACGCGCCCGAAGGCGTGGTGTTCAGTTACTATCTCAAGACCGGGATCAAACAGAAGGACAAGCACAAAGGCCCGGTGAAAATAATCATCACAGATGCGCAGGGACATACCGTCAATACCCTGCACGCGCCCGGCAAAGCGGGGCTGAACGAGTTCGTCTGGGACATGGACTATGCGGGCTCCACACCCATTGATTTCCTCAAGGGCGCGGGGGCTGAGCACGAAGGTGGTGGACCGCAAGTGCTGCCCGGAAGCTACACCGCCAAGCTGACCGCGGACGATCACGCACAGTCGCAGAACGTGGCTGTGCGGCTCGACCCGAATGTTAACGTCAGCCTCGCGGATTATCGTGATCAGTTGCTGATGGCCTTGAGCCTGCGCAACCAGATGAGTGCCGTGAACGAAATGCTGAACCGTCTCACGGCCTGGCAGGATCGACTCAACACTCTGAACGATAAGCTCAAGCAACCGGGGCAGTCGAAAGATTATACGGTTGTGCTGAGCGATGCCAAGACACTCAACGACAAGATGACTTCGCTCAAGGACGCGCTCTGGAATCCGGAAATCCAGCACAATGTGGACGAGGATTTCCTCAAAACCCTGCCGCATTTCCACGGCGAAGTGCAATGGAACGGCTTTTTCCTGGGCGGTTATGCCCAGCCGCCGAGTACGTTTTTCAAAGACAAAGTGATGGAACTGCGCGGTCAGCTTCAAGGTTACCTCGACCGCTTCAATCAGCTGGTGAATCAGGACATCCCCGCGTTTAACAAGACGGCCTATGTAGCCGGTGCGTCCACCTTGCTGGTGGGTAAACCCATTATGTATGAAGCGCCGCAATTGCCTCAGCAATAACAATAGAGCCAAAAACATGGCGGTATAGATGCACGGACGCCAGATGGCTGCCTCAAGATGGGGGTGTATCGTTCATGCGATTGCGCGCGCGCTTCTGATAGAACATCCAGATGAAATATAGCGGTATGCCGGCCAGCGTGATGACGATGCTGGCGCCGGTAGACCAGGGTTGTTCGTAAAGAGAATTCGCAACAACTACGAAGGTGGCCACCACGAACAGTGCGGGAATTACGGGGTAACCCAAGGCGCGATACACGCGTGGGAAATCCGGATGTTTGATCCGCAGGATGAACAGACCGATGACCGCCAGCGCCAGGAACGGCCAGATGCCAAGCACATAGGCTTCCGCGAGTTGCATGAAATCCCGCAGCAACACATAAATGACGGCGATCACCACGATGAAGGCGATGGCAACGTAGGGCGTTTCGTAACGCGGATGCACGCGACCGACAGTGCGGAAAAACAGGCCGTCTTCTGCCATGGCGTAGAACACCCGCGGGCTGGAAAGGATACTGCCATTCAAGGTGCCGAATACCGAGAGCATGACCAGCGCGCCGACCAGCGAGGCGCCGGCGTGCCCCAGCACCACCGTGGCCGAATCCGCCGCCACGGATTTGGAAGCGGCCAAGTCCGGCAGCGGCAACGCACGCAGATACGCGGCGTTGATTAGCAGATACACCACCAGCACCACGATCACGCCGCCGATGAGCGCCAGCGGCAGATTGCGTTGCGGATTGCGCACTTCGCCGGACAGCGTGGTGAGGTTTTCCCAGCCGTCGTAAGCCCAGAGCGCCGCCACCAGACCGATGCCAATGCCCGGCCAGTTGGCGGCACCCAGCACAGCGCCGTGCAGTGGATTGTGAGCACCGCCCGGCGCCAGGAAAAAGATCGCCGCGGACAGGCCGACGATAGCCAATACTTTTGCAGCCGTTGAAAGATTCTGGATCACGGCGCCCAATTTTACCGAGCGGTAATTCGCGGCGGCTACCAGAACGATCAAGGCTGCGGCGATGACATGAACGACCGTTACCGAGAGCGGCACAAAAAAGCCCAGATATTCGGCGAAGATCAGGCTTTGCGCCGCCCAGGAAATGGGGGTGGTCAAAAGCCACATCCAGCCGAACAGAAATGCCAGCGGCCGGCCGTAGGCTTCACGCAGATACACATACGGGCCGCCGGCTTCCGGATACATGGCTGCCAGTTCCGCCACCGACAAGGCGCCAAACAGCGCTACGAGTCCGCCCAACACCCACACCAGCGCAACGCCGGTGATGTTGCCGGTGACCGCGGCGATGGGTGAAGGCACGCGGAAGATGCCGCTGCCGATGATGACACCGACCACTACCGCCATGCCGGTCCAAAGACCGAGTTTGCGGGGCAGTTTTCCGGGGCGGTTCACGCTGGCTTCGTTCGGCATGTATGGCACCTGTGGTTTGGGGATGCATGCATTAAGATAGGCTACCATGCCCGCGCTTACCGGCCATTGCCATTGCGGCAATATAAAAATCTGCTTCGATACGGAACTGGCGCCGGAACAACTGCCGTTGCGCGCCTGCCAGTGTTCCTTCTGCCGCGCGCATGGCGCCGTGGCCACCACGGATCCTTACGGCAAAGTTACTCTCGTGGCGTCTGACCGCGACGCGGTTCAGCATTATCGTTTCGGACTTGGCATCACCGACATGCTCATCTGCAAACGCTGCGGAAATTACGTGGCCGGGATTATAAAGTCAGCTGGCAAAACCTATGCCACGCTCAATGCCAATCTTCTGGATTGCCGTGCGGCGCTTACCGCTACCCCGACGCCGGTGGATTACAGTGGCGAAACGGCTGTACAGCGCATCGCCCGTCGTCTCGCAAGTTGGACACCGGTTGGATCCGACCCAGGTATGCTGTAAGGCGTGACAGGAATTTCACGCATTAATTTCGGCCGCCGGTATCTGACCGGCTGGCTGATTTTGATGAGCGGACTGGTTTTTGGGCAGACTGCCTGGAGCGCTGCCTGTCCGGCACCCGTCGGTGGCACCTCGCAGCAATGGCAAGGCCAGAGCGCATGGACTGCGCTGGCCGCGCACGGATACCGCATCGGCACGGTGCACATCATTGTGGACAATGTGTTCGATCTCGACAATCCCGCCGAGAACGCCTGGTACGCACGCCTCGCCGACACTTTGCACATCAGAACCCATCCCAAAGCCATCCACGAGCAATTGCTTTTCAAGTCCGGTGATGCGGTGGATCCACGCGTGATTTACGAAAGCGAGCGCCGCTTGCACGGACTCAAGTTCCTGCGCTACGCCAGCATTGAACCCAAAAGTTGCAACGGGCACGACGTGGATGTGCGGGTGCGAGTCAAGGATGCCTGGACGCTGAAGCTGGATTTCGCGTTCAACCACGTCGGCGGCCAGAACACGCTGCAGTTCCTGGTCACGGACGTGGATTTCCTCGGCAGCGGCAAGGAGTTGTCGGTGGGCCATACCAGCAATCCGCAACGCAGTGGTAATTTGCTCCGCTACCAGGACCCCTCGTTGTTTGGCAGCTATTGGCAACTGGCAGCCGCCTATGAAGACCTGTCGGACGGGCACATCAAATTCCTGAATCTGGGTCAGTCCTTCTACGAAGATCAGACTCCCTGGTCCCTGCAGGGAAGTTTCTACGACCAGAAACAGAATATTGATTTTTACAACGACGGTGCACTTGCCTGGGTTGCCCCGAGCACCCTGCAACAGCATGCGGTGTCCTGGGCGCATCTCCTCAACTGGTCCGGCGACAGCGGTACGCGCGCAGGATTGTTTTACACGCACAGCGATTATGGTTACGGTGCGCTCCAGCCGCAGAATCCTGGCGTGCTGCCCGAACCTGTGCTCACGCCGCGCCAGCTTGCCGGGGTGGGATTGACCTGGGAGTTTTTCCAGGACCGTTACGCGAGTTTCGCCAACGTGCAATTCATAGACCGGCCCGAAGACTATAACCTGGGCTGGATCGTGGATTTCGATGCGGGCCATTACGGAAAAAATTTAGGCGGTAATGTGTCCGCGCCGTTTTACGGCCTGTCTGCGTCCTGGGGCGCGGAGCTGCCCGTTGATACCTTTTTTTTTGGCTTCCGGTTTCATGAATGAACGTCAGCAGAATGGCGAGAGCCGCAATCTGCTGAGCAACCTGACCTTCACCGCCTATAATCAGTACTTCCCGCGCCAGACGCTGGTGGCGCACGCACAGTGGGATTCGGTACTGCGGCCGGACCCGGAAAGTTACCTATATATAGGCGGTTTGCAGGGCTTGCGCGGCTATCCCAATTACTTCGCTATCGGCGATCGTCGCTGGCAGCTTACCTTCGAGGACCGCGTTCTCACACCGGTGAAAATCCTGAATCTGTTCCAGTTGGGATTCGTGGGCTACGTGGACGTGGCGCAGATACACCAGCTATCGCCGTCCGGCTGGAGTCCCGCCTACAGCGACGTGGGACTGGGACTGCGCATCGGCAATATCCGCAGCGCCTTCAGCAATACCCTGTATTTCACGATTGCCTGGCCGCTCAGGAGCGCGCCGGGCGTACACGGCCATGAAATCGTGGTCGGTAACATCATCAATTTCTAGTGTCGAGAATTTCCGTCTGGAGCACCGTCTGTACCATGCTGTCCATGTTCCCGGCGCGGCCAATGATTTTCGCGTTCAGGAAGTGCGAAGCCGAGATCAGCGCCATCAACAGTGAGGCGCAGTAGGGGATGGACTGGATCAACAGCACCACCACCCATACCGTGAGGTCGCGCATGCCGGTGTCGACCTGGCTAAATACCGCAAACGCACACAGCCACAGGGCTAGCATGATGAGCATCTCTTCACGGCTGCTGATCAGAGCACGCAGCAGCGCGTGGCTTTGCGTCTGCTTGGGAGTGCGGAAGAAGGCTTTGTTCCGGGTGAAGAAGCCACCGAGCATCGCCAGACCAATGGTGTGCGTGAG
>JBOIBC010000081.1:0-6005 GCA_050739295.1 Gammaproteobacteria bacterium | reverse complement strand
GTCCAGTACTCGGCGGCGTCCAAGGGGGTTCAAGAAAAGAGCAAGAACGCTTGTATATTGAGTGTAAGTATTTTTCGGGTATCCGTGGATGACACTGATTGGATTGCTATGTCAAGCAGCAAGAAGATGGAAACCATCCAGGTAGTCGCGGCAATACTGAAAGACGCCCAAGGCCGCGTGCTCATCAACCAGCGTCCTGCGGGAAAGCCCTGGGCAGGGTACTGGGAATTTCCCGGTGGCAAGATAGAGGCTGGTGAAACAGTACTGGCAGCGCTCAAACGTGAGTTGCACGAGGAACTGGGAATCACGGTCCGCGATGCCAGGCCCTGGATACACTTGAGTCACAATTATCCCGAGTATCAAGTGGAACTGGATGTATGGCGCGTGCAACATTACGGCGGTGAGGTCCAGTCTTATGAGGATCAGACACTCGCCTGGGTCAAACCGGACGATCTCTCCGGCTGGAAACTGCTGCCTGCCGACGGACCGATCGTGACGGCACTCCGTTTGCCGCCGCAGATGCTGGTGACGCCGTCGCCGGAATCGGACACCGCGCGATTTCTTGAAATTTTGGCGCGCAGTTTTGAGCAGGGTGTTGAATGCGTCCAGTTGCGTGCGCCAGAACTTGTACTGCCGGATTACAAAACCTTGGCGCACTCGGTCATCGCACTGTGCCGGCGCCATGCCGCACGTATTATCTTGAACACGCAACCGCAACTGGCGCAGGAATTGAACGCCGACGGCGTGCACCTGAACAGCGCACGTTTGATGCAGACTGCCGGCCGGCCGCTGCCAGCAGGTTTTCTGGCGGGCGCATCCTGTCACGACGAAAACGAGATACACCGGGCACAAAACTGTAGACTGGATTACATTATTCTGGGTCCGGTGCAAACCACGCCCAGTCATCCGCATGCAACGATACTGGGCTGGGATGGATTTGCGCGGCTGGCAGCGCTCAGCGTGGTGCCGGTGTATGCCATCGGCGGCATGCAGCCCGAACAGTTGGACAAGGTGCGGAGTTTAGGTGGCCATGGCATTGCCGCCATGCGTGGTCTGTGGAACGCCTATCCTCCGGCGTCATCCTGATCTTCCGGGTGTGTGTCTCCGGGAATGGCGTGTTTCTCCAGCAGCCAGTCGCCCAGATCAATCAGTTTGCAGCGCTCACTGCAAAACGGTTTCCATTCGGATTCCACCGTCCACGGCACCTGTTTGCCGCAGTGCGGGCACGTAACAATCTGCGCATCTTCCATCGTTGTCAGAGCTGGCAGCACACCAGTTTGAAACCGATGTCGCGCTTGGTCTGCTGGGCGCGGCCGTCGGCTTCATGGCGTTCCAGGAAATGGATAGTGATGCGCTGACGGCCGGCGCTGATTTCAGGATAGACGCCGCTGGTGGCCGGCACCATGACGCGCACCAGCGGGCAGGTGGGGCCTTCGAAGATACGCAAGTACATGCCCTGCTCAGCCGTTTCCCGCGTGGGCAATGCACTTTCCCGCGTCAGGGCCATAAGCAGATTGATGGTGTCGCGCAACGGACGGATTTCCTCGAGCCAATGCTGCAGGTCGCGTGTGCGTTTGGCGTGCGTCTGGGTGAGCCAGGCGTGATACACCGGCAGATCGAATTGGCAGGTGCCGCCCGGAATCGCCATGCGGTTCCGGATGGTGTTGAGAAATTCGTTTTCCTTGAGACCCAGCCCCAGTTGCCGGCCATCGCCATTCATGGCATTGCGCAAAGTATCAAGTTCGGTCAGTACCGATTGCAGACGCGCGCTGTCTACCTCGGGACTGCCGGTGAGACGATTTAAGAACAACAGGCAGCGCTCCAGCTCCTTGAGCACTTCGGTGCGCACATCACCACGGGTGAGGAGTGATCCGATCTCGAGTATCGCCGCGATTGCGGAGCGGCTGTCCCAGGACGAAGTGAGATTGACGTGATGCTCGCATTGCTCGAACAGGAATTCCAGGCGCAGGAATGTGCGTATGCGTTCGGAGAGTGGCTGTTCGTATACCAGCCATTCGGCTGGCAGAAGATTTTCGGCTAGGTTTTGCTCGACGTTCAACATGCAAAATACCGCATCCCGATCAGGGCTGCCGTGTAGCCGAATGCAGGTACATCGGGTGTCCGGCGAGGTCCAGATAGAATTGATGCAGCCTGGCTACGGAACTGGTCAGCTCCGCCAGACCGCCTGTGTTCATCAGAATATCATCTCCGGCCGCCAGCCGCCGCTGCCGATCCGCTTGTGCCGTCAGCATCGCTTGGGCGGATTCCCTGCTTTCACCATCACGTGACATAAGACGGGCCAGCTGCAGCGATTCGGGGCAATCCACCACCAACACCCGATTCACCAAGCCCCGGGCCTCGGGGTTCTCCGCCAGCAGCGGAATAACGGCGATCGCATATGGCGCCTGAAACCTGCCCAGCATGTCTGTGAGCTGGTGGATGACAAGGGGATGCAGGATGCGTTCGACTTGCCTCCTGAGAACGGCATCTGCGAACAGACGCTGGCGCAGGCGAACGCGATCCAGTTCGCCATGGGTATCAAGAAATTGTGTTCCCAAGGCCGCTACAAGCTGTTTGAGGCCCGCAGCACCGGGATCGGTGAGTTCCCTGGAGATGACATCGGCATCCGCCACCGGCACCCCAAGACGCGCGAATTCCGCCGCCACCGTGGATTTGCCGCTGGCGATGCCGCCGGTAAGGCCCAGCCTCAGCATCGGTCAGGCGCTCATGAGGCCCAGGTAAGCGTGGGTGATTTGCGGCCCCCACATCAGGGCGATCCATCCGGCCACGGCCAGATAAGGCCCGAAGGGGATGGGCGTGCCGCGCTGCGTCCGGCGGCTGAGGATCAATCCGATGCCCACCAGGGCTCCTGAGGCAGCTGAAACCAGGATGATAAGGGGCAGGCTTTGCCAGCCAAGCCACGCACCCAGAAGGGCGTAGAGCTTGAAATCCCCGTAGCCCATGCCTTCCTTGGCGGTGAGCAGCCGGAAGGCGTGGTAAACGCACCACAGGCTCAGATAGCCGGCCGCCGCTCCGATGAGTGCGGAACGCGGGTCCGTGAACACGTGGCCGAGGCTGAACAGCAGACCCAACCACAGAATCGGCAAGGTGATTTTGTCCGGCAAAAGCTGTGTTTCAAGATCAATGGCGGCCAAGGCCAGCAGGGCCCAAGTGAGCAGCAGGGCGCCCAGCACCGGCCAGCCGAATCCGAAATGCCAGGCCAGCCAGCCGCAGAGAATTCCGGAAATGAGCTCAATCACCAGATAACGCGGCGAGATGCGCGCATGGCAGCCGCGGCAACGGCCGCGCAACAGGAGATAGCTCAGCACCGGAATGTTCTCCAGCGCGCTGATGGCGTGTCCGCAGTGCGGACAGCGCGAACGCGGCACCACCAGGTTGTAGGGTTCCGCGGTGGCGGCCGTGCCGCCATTCAGTTCAGCGCAATGGCTCTGCCATTCCCGCTCCAGCATGATCGGCAGGCGATGGATAACGACGTTGAGAAAACTGCCGACGATCAGGCCGAGGCAGACAACTACAACCACGAAGGCCAGCGGTGCGGTCTCAAGGAAAGACACCAGATACATGTAGCGGCCTTTAAAAAGCGATTAAGACAAAGGGGCTTTAGCGCCCCTATTAAAATGTAGGGCACCTCTAATTAATTCGTCACCCCCGCGAAAGCGGGGGTCCAGGGATCTGATTTTCCTGGGTTCCCGCTTTCGCGGGAACGACAGAAATGGAATAAATCAGAACTTCTTTTAGAATGCGTTGCCGAGGTTGAAGATGGGCAGATACATGGCAACCACCAAACCGCCCACCAACACGCCCAGGATCACCATGATCACCGGCTCCATGAGGCTCGACATGGCGTCCACGGCGTTATCCACTTCTGCTTCGTAGAAATCCGCCACCTTGGAAGCCATGGTATCAATGGAACCGGCTTCTTCGCCGATGGCGATCATCTGCACCACCGTATGCGGGAAGATGCCGCTTTGTGCCATGGCCAGATTCAATTGCTGGCCGGTGGAAACCTGGTCGCGCATCTTGAGCGTGGCTTTTTCGTAAATGATATTACCGGTGGCGCCTGCCACCGAACCCAGTCCTTCCACCAGATTCACACCTGCCGAAAACATGGTGGAAAGCGTACGGGTAAAACGCGCGATACAAGACTTGGTGAGGATGATGCCAATGACCGGCAGTTTCAACACCACCCGGTCCACCAATTCATGAAAGCGCGGCGAGCGTTTTCTGGCCATGATGAACCCAACGATGATCGCGATGATAATGATGAGATAAAGCCAACCTTCCTGGCGCACGGACTTCGACAGATTGACCACCATCTGGGTGAATGCCGGCAGGGCCGCGCCGGCACTGCTGAACAGGGACTGGAATTCCGGGATCACGAAGATCAGCAGGATGGCGGTGACGATCAAGGCCACCACCAACACTGCCGCAGGATAGAACATGGCCTTCTTGATTTTTTTCTTGATGGCTTCGGTCTTTTCCTTGTAAGTGGCGATCCGCTCCAGCAGGGTTTCCAGGGAACCGGATTGCTCGCCTGCGCGGATCAGGTTCACAAACAGTTTGTCGAAATACAGCGGTTGCTTGGCCAGCGAGTCGGCCAGGGTATTGCCGGATTCCACGTCGGCCTTGATGCCCAGCACCATATCGCGCATGCGCGGGTTGGCATTGCCACGCCCGATGATGTCAATGGCCTGTACCAGCGGCACGCCCGCAGTCATCATGGTGGCCAACTGGCGGCTGAAAAACGCGATGTCACCGGGTTTGATGCGCTTGCCGCGTCCCATGGCCGAGAGGAAATTTTCCTTGCGGATCCGGATGGGGACGATGCCTTGGCGCCGCAGGTCGGTTTTGACCGCGGTCTCGGTGGGGGCCATGGTCTTGCCCTTGATGCGCGCGCCTTTTTTGTCGGTGCCTTCCCAGAAAAAGTTGGATTGCTTGATCGCTGAGGTTGCCATGATGATTCCCTATTTTATCAACTGGATTATTCTGTGGTGACGCGGTTCAATTCCGCGAGACTGGTGAAGCCGGCTTTGACTTTATTCAGGCCCGATCTGCGCAGGTCCCATACGCCTTCTTTGTCTGCCTGTTCCGCGATCTGCATGGCGCCGCCGCCTTGCATGATGATACGGCCCATTTCTTCGGAAACCGGCATGACCTGATACACGCCGCTGCGGCCCTTGTATCCGTCAGTACACACGTTGCAGCCCACCGGCTCAAAAATCTCGATTCCGGCCCTGACTTCAACTTCGCTGAAGCCTTCCTTGAGCAGTGCTTCCGCTGGAATTTTCACCGGGCGTTTGCAGCGCGGGCAGAGTTTTCGCGCCAGTCGTTGCGCGATGATGAGATTGACCGCTGTGGCGATGGAATAGGGCGCCACGCCGATATCCGCCAGGCGCGAAAGCGTTTTGGGGGCGTCGTTGGTGTGCAGCGTGGACAGCACCAGATGGCCTGTCTGGGCGGCTTTGACCGCGATTTCCGCGGTTTCCAGATCGCGGATTTCGCCCACCAGAATCACGTCCGGATCCTGGCGCAGGAACGCGCGCAACGCCGAGGCGAAGGTGAGTCCCACCTTGGGATGCACGTTCACCTGGTTGACGCCGGGCAACTGGATTTCCACCGGATCTTCCGCCGTACAAATGTTGCGGTCCTGGGTATTGAGGATATTCACGCCGGTGTAGAGCGAAACGGTCTTGCCGCTGCCCGTGGGTCCGGTCACGAGAATCATGCCGTGGGGGCGCGCCAGGGCTTTCAAATACATTTCTTTCTGGAATTCTTCGTAGCCAAGTGCATCAATGCCCATCTTGGCGGTGGCGGAATCGAGGATACGCAGTACGATCTTCTCACCCCAGAGCGTCGGACAGGTATTGACGCGAAAATCAATCGCGCGGGTTTTGGAAAGTTTGAGTTTGATGCGGCCGTCCTGGGGAATGCGGCGCTCGGAAATGTCCAGACGCGCCATCACCTTGAGGCGCGCGGAGATCTTC
>JBOIBC010000080.1:0-6035 GCA_050739295.1 Gammaproteobacteria bacterium | reverse complement strand
GAGATCTCGTTTTCTGCCATCCTGTCTCATCTCCCTCAGTGAGCAATAATCGGCGCTTCGAGCCCGCCGGGGTGGGTTGTGAAAGCGCGTGACGCCAGCGGGCAGCCTCTCGTATATGCACCCGTACCCAAGTACGGAGTCAAGCCAGATGACCGCGCTGCAGAACTTGACCATCGGCGCCTTCGCCAAAGCAGCGGGCGTTTACTATTTCTCTATTGAGATCGAGTAAGTTCGCTCGTGCGCTCGTTTTGCGATCCTGTTACGCATCTTTTGAACGCCGTACGTATTTCCCGAACAGTGCTTCTGGCACGCAGGTCAACACACACCCACCGATGAACAGGGCATTCACCAGCCACCGCCAGCCGTGGTGGCCGAAAGGGACGAGACCAAGTCCGTATAACAGCGACAACCCTGCGAGCAATAGGAAGAACGGCCCGGTGATAAAGCAGTGCAAGCGACCACAGCGCTTGGCATTCAGCAGACAGGCTCCGCCCATAAACGTGACCAGCACGGGGTAAACAATAATGATATACGGGCTGCTGAGATTGGCGGTGATGCCCACGATGATCGCGGGGACTATCCAAATCAACATATTGATGTCGCCGCAGGCGAAGTCGCGGCTGCTCACTGGATTTTTGTAATCGACTATCTGAGATTCCATAGGCGTATCCTCTGCGCCTCGCCGTCCGTCAGGCATGACAGCACGCCCCCGCCTGTTGCTGTGGCGGACAGGGAATGGATCCATATGAACAAAATACGCAGCAATCGCCAGTCAACGGTTTAAGTAACGTGTGACATTGGGTACATTCGTAAAAGCGCACGCAGGCGTCTGTGGGCATTTCTTCAGAGCATTGGTTGCCGCATCGTGGACAGGTGAGTGTGCAAATCAGAACAGTGGCTTTCCCGACCGTCATGGTGCGCCTACCGCATGTCTAGCAGCATCGCTTTTCTGTGCTTCTGCCGTTTTAGACTGAGTCAGATAAGTCTTTACCTCTTTTACAAAGGTGTCGATATTCAGGTATCTCCAACTGGGTAGCCCGTACAACTGGTGCATCCAGAAATCCGGCTTCGGTGGGAGTTCTTTACCCCATTGTTGACCGCGTCCATAAATCATCCATACGTCCCAGGCGTATTGCCCAATTTTTAGGGTATAGCTGAAGCGCCTGCCTGATACGCCCGCCGGATCCCAATAGCGATAGACATGCTTACCCGGTAGCAGCGATATCGTCGGCTGGATGTCCTTAGCTTGTGCGCCGAGTTTGGGTACGTAGATTACATAGATGCGGAGTTTCGGGTTAGCCTGTTCCACTGCTAAGGCCTTGCCCATGTCATCCATGCCCCGTAGACATTCAGGGCAGGTGCCACTGACAATAAACACGAGCCGTACATCACTGGCATGGGTGTTGAAATCAACGCGTAACTGCTTAAGACCCGTATCGAGCGTGACGTACCCGGATTCCGCGTTCTGCATACCATCCTTGGAAGGTATCGCGTTCCCGCCTGCGTATGCAGAAACAGTCAGCATGGTGGACAAAAGCACTAGCGGTCGAACGAGATGAAAGATCATGGGCTTAATCTCCTTTCACGACAGCTGGTAGCTTACAAGCACCGCTTCGATCCGGTCGGCGAAGACGGCTACCACCAAGATAATCGCACCGATCACAAGCAGCACGTTCAACCAGGTGAGATAGCGACGCTTGTTGCCGTTAATTGCGCAGGCCTTGCGCGAACGGTACGCACCCCAGAGTGCAACCCCCATCAGTAGAGCCGCTACACCAATCAAGTAGGGGCGATAAGCGCCCAGGCGTGCGAACAGAATAGCGCCAGAGACACCGAACAGGGGCACGACCCAAGGCGCAAAGCAACACAGCCCCAAGGCGGAGGCAATGCCGCTGAACATAATGGAGAGGCTCGTGGTCCCCGTGACGGTTTTGGACTTCATCCCGATTACACCTTGGTGCCTGTACGGCTGCGTCAATGGTTGGCGCACGAGTACAAGCATAGACCCCGTACCCTAGTACGGAGTCAAGACCTCAGGAGTGGCTCAGGGTCTCAATCAGAGGGCAGCCCGGTGTATCGCCGTGCTTGTCGCAGGCCTGCACGAGCTTCCTGAGCACGCGTTCCATGGCTTTGAGGTCGCGAATACGCCCGTGGATCAGGTTTAACTTACGCACCGCCAACTCCTGAGTCTGCCGGCAGTGACCGTCGCCCAATGAGAGCAGGTTCTTGATCTCATTCAGGGTAAACCCGAGTTCCTGTGCACGTTTAATGAAGCAAAGACGGTCGACAGTCTCCAACGAATAGACTCGAAACCCGAGTCGCGGTTTTGGCGGCTCACGTACCAGGCCGCGGCGCTGGTAATAGCGTACGGTTTCCACGTTCACCTTGGCGGCACTCGCCACGCGGGAGATTGTCAGAGGCTTTCCGGAGATATTCATGTGTGCTCGCCTCTTGTATGACCTGGTAAATTCGTTCAATTTTAATACTGGTTCAGCGTTCTTACATCATGAAGGTCCTATAAAGGGTCGAACAGCGACCATCCATCGATCAACGGTCGCTGAACGGCGGCAGTCACTTGTTCTGCGATGGCTGTTTTGAGCATATCGGCTGCGGCGTTCAGACCGGAATGGCTGGCGATTTTCCCACCGGAATAAGTGGCGCCTTTCACTGGAATACACATAATGAATGGCCACTGATTCCAGACCCGGAGGCCATCAAAGACAAGATTCTCGAAGCAATGCCGCATCGGCGTGCCGCAGTCTGATTCACATTTCCTGGCGCCACATTTTTCTGCGTAGCAATTACTTCCCGCGATCTCGGGGCATGCGTTTCAGAGGGTGACCCTCGGTGTTGAAGATCACTCGGCTGAAGTCCAGCGTCTGCGGCGATGCGAACAACATGTAGAAATATTTGAAGGTTTCCGCGAACACGTAGCTTTCCATGGCGTCGGCTTTCTGCTTGGTGATGACGCTGCTCAATGCTACGTAGCCGTCGTCGGTGCGGCAGTACTTCACGAAATCATCGAACATGTGTTTGCCCATGACGCGGTAATACGGGTCGTGGGTGTAGTGGTATAGGTAATAAGTGGATTCGACAATTTCCGGTCGCAACGGATATTCTGGGTACACGACCTGCATTGTCTTGTAATTCAATACGTCTGGTTCGATGCCGTACAGGTTCCACATCCTGAACGACGAGGCTTGCAGACGTTTCGCTCTATCAAGCTCACCTGAGAGTGCCAGTTCCGCCGGGAAATAGGCGTCCAGCGCCCCGTATTCCGTGGCCGTGCGCTTGCCGGTGAGCATGTTCGCGTGGCCGTACCACAGTTCTCCGTTGCGTTCGTCTGCCAGGTATTTATTCACCGCAGCAATGCTTGCTTGCCACATGCGGTGACAATCCTCGTCACCGAACAGCTTCCAGCACTTCAACTGATACTCGTAATAGGAATCTATGCCGCCGCTGATACTGGAATCGTTACCCGTCCATTTGCCCGTGACCACGTTGATATTGTCGCCCACGAGGCCGATGGGTGAACGGCGCGCGAAAGTCGCCACCAGGGCACGCTTGGCTTTTTCGTAGAATACTGAGTTGCCGGTGAGCTTCGAGAGCGTGCCGAACTCGAGAATCAACGTGCCGGTTTCCGCGGGATTGCTGTCCACGCCGCGCACCTTACCGGTCTTGAGATTCACGTAGCGGTATGGCAACCCGGTCGGCGAATTGAACGCCGGCAGCAAGCGCGTACCAAGATCGTCGGCTAGCTGCAACAACTTCTTGTCTCCCGTCAGTTCGTAACCGGATAACAGTCCCCCAAGCAGACGGATATTGACCTCGAATACCTTGACATAGATATCCTTGTCGAATGACAGCTGGCTGTCGATCAATGCACGATCCTTGTTGGCCTGCGGTTTCAGGCCCATGATCACGAGTGTGTCGAGTGCGTCCACAGGCGTCATCAACAGCGACTGGCCGTACCAATCGTAAGGCTTCTTGCTGAGCGGCCGCAGTTCGTCATGGCCCCAGGCATAACGCACGTAATTGTTCCAGGCGTGCAGGAATTCGTGCTTGACACGCGCGGCCATGACCGGCGCATCGACCGCTGTCGGGTTCGGGTTTGTAGTCGTTGCGAATACCGGGATGGCCGGCAGCAATGCGGTGGACAAGATCAGGCTCCGAATCAGGCGGGACAGTTTCATGCTTTGTCCTTTGGTGTCTGGGACGGTGGAAACGACGGAGGTGCAGCGGATGGATCTGCGCCCCAGCGGGTATCGGGTTGCGCGCCGAGAGTAAATTTCAGGTGTCCACCGTGTGCTGTGAATTCCGGTTTCAGCCAGGGACGATCGTGCGCTTTGCCGTCCACCCAAAGGGCCTGCACGTAAGGCGTATCCGAACTCGCGGCCGGCGCGTCGATGGTGACGTCCCCATCGCTGCGGCGCACAACCACGTGTGGAAACAGCGGACTGCCCAGCAGCAATTCGGCGCGCCCGGGGATTTCCGGGTACATGCCGAGTGCCGCCCACACATACCAGGATGACATCTCGCCGAGATCGTCATTGCCCGGAATGCCATCCGGGGCATCCTTCCAAAGTGTGTTCACGACGATGCGCACGGCCTCCTGGGTTTGCCAGGGTAGACCGGCATAGTCATATAGCCACGGTGTCTCGACCGAGGGCTCGTTGTTCAGCTCGGCATGCAGTGGACCGGCATTGGTCAACGCCCAGCTTCCATCGGAGGTGTGGAAGAACGCATCGAGCCGCGCGACAGCGAGCTTGCGGCCGCCGAGCAGGTCGAACAGGCCATGCACGTCGAACGGCACCATCCACAGATAGACCGAGGCGCTGGCTTCGACGAAACCGTCGTCGGTCGAGGGCGTGAACGCCGGCCAGCTGCCGTCGGCATTGCGGTTCTGGATATAACCACCGTGCGGCGTGGCTTTGGGATTGAACAGGTTGCGCCAGTAACCAGCGCGCGTGAGGAATCGCCGATAATCAGTAGTGTCGCCGACGCGTTGCGCCAGTTGCGCCAATGCGAAGTCGGCGGTGGCGTCTTCTAGGGTCTCGCCCGCGCCGCCCCAGGCATGCGATTTGCTCGCGATGTAGTGCAGTTTGAGCCACTGATCCAGCGACGGGCGTTCGCCCACGCATTCCACGTTGCAACCGGCGTCGCTGAGATCGTGTGAGGTCGGTATAGTCGCCGCACGTACCAGCGATGCATATGCGCCGCGCAGGTCAAAACTCTCGCCGCCGAACGCAGCGATGTCGGCCAACGCCGGTACCGAGGGATCGCCGCTCATCACATGTGTGCCTCCGGAATTGTGCGTCCAGCGGTCCCATTCGCCGTGATTCTGTCGCGCCTGGTTATATAGCGATTGCGTAATGTCACTGCCGACTTGCGGCATGAGCCAGGTGACCAGTTGCAGTTGCGAACGGTACACGTCCCAGCCGGAAAAGTTGGCGTACTGCGCGTGCTGATGCGTACCGATATGATGTATCTTCTGATCGAAGCCGCGGTATTCGCCGTTGACGTCGCTGAACAGTGTCGGTTGCAAAAGCACGTGATACAGCGCGGTGTAGAACACACTGCGTTGATCCGGCGTACCGCCATCAATCACAATGCAATTTAGCGCCTTGTTCCAGGCATCGAACGCGCGTTCCCGCACTTGCGCCAGGGTGACGCCCTTGGGAATCTCGGCGATCAGATTGGCGCGCGCATCGGCCACGCTCACGTAGGAGATTCCAACCCGCACCGTAACGTCGCGAGTATTGTTGGCTGCAAAACTTACCCAGGCACCGGAACCCTTATCAGGTGGCGGAAAACCGTTTTCACCGTATGTGGTCCCGCCATGGGCCGAGGTGCCACCCTTATCCACCGTAGAATCGCGCCAGGTACCGGTGGCGGCGAACGGTTGATCGAACTTGGCCACAAAATACAAGGTAATTAGGGCGAAACGTAACCAAAATAGAGTTTCAGGAACCGCTTGAACAGGTTCTCGCGGCGGTGGTTAAAACGGTATTCGATCTCTTTGAGGTACATGGGGA
>JBOIBC010000079.1:0-6175 GCA_050739295.1 Gammaproteobacteria bacterium | reverse complement strand
CGAGCGATACAGAGCGCCGTGTGGTGACGGCGAGTGGCGGATTATATCAGCGGCTTCAAGTGGAACCGGAGTTCAACCGCCGTGGCCGTTTTCCTTGAGTGCGGCGGCGACGATGATGGGGATTTCCTGGCGCAGCTTTTCCCAAATCTTGTCCATGAGCAGGTCCTGGATGTCGGCGGAAGCTTCCCGCAATAACCGGTCGGTCAGGGCGGCAAGGCGTTCCGTGAGCATGTCATTCAGGATGGCCTGCTGGATCGCAGGCGTCTGCGCGACAGGTGCACTGATCTTGGGTTTGGGTGGCACGGGGTTGCCGTCGCCCTGCGTGATGATGTCTTCCAGCACCGGGATATCCGGCGCTGGCGGGGTATCGAAAGGGCGGATGGGCGGCATGGCGGCGCTCAGAGTTTGTGGGTTTCCAGAGGATAGCCCCGATCCTTGTAGTAACGGAAGCGCTCCCGGCCCAGATCGCGTATCCGGGCGTCCGCATCCAGCACTTCCGCCACCCGTTCAAAGCGGCTGAAGAAGCGCGGCACTTCGGAGGACAGGTTGATGAGCAGATGGGAACCCTCCGACGGTTCCTGGCCGAAACCCAGATGTATCGGCGCCGGTGTTTCCTGGTCCGCGAAGCAATGCGGCAAGAAGCTGCGATCACGGAAGGTCCACATCAGATCGTCCAGTTCGCGGGCTTCGGTTTCGGAAGCCAGATGCACGAAGCTGTGATGCCCCAGCCCGAAGGCCTTCTCCGCCAGCTTGCAAGTGAACAATGCGCGGCCACGGGGTGTGGTGTCGGGGAGGATATAAAAATCAACTTGCGTCATTTGAGATGCCTTACCCCCTCACTTTTGTCTCTCCCCCTTGGCAAGGGGGAGAGAGGATAAGGAGCGCATAACAAAGTTATGTGCGATCCAATAAATACTGCACCAGCAGCGGCACCGGCCGGCCGGTGGCGCCCTTGTCGTTGCCGCTTTTCCAGGCGGTGCCGGCGATGTCCAGATGCGCCCAGCGCATGTTCTTGGTGAAACGTGAGAGGTAGCACGCAGCGGTGATGGCGCCGCCTTCACGTCCCGCGACGTTGGCGAAATCCGCAAAGTTGCTTTTCAATCCATCCTGGTAATCCTCATACAAGGGCAATTGCCAGGCGCGGTCGTCGGATTTTTCACCGGCATTCCACAGTTCTTTCACCAGACTTTCATCGTTGCCGAACAGGCCGGACACGACGTGGCCCAGTGCAATCACGCAGGCGCCTGTAAGCGTCGCCATGTCCACGATGGCGGCGGGTTTGTAACGCTGCGCATAGGTGAGCGCATCGCACAGGATCAAACGGCCCTCGGCGTCGGTGTTGAGGATTTCCACCGTCTGGCCCGACAGGGTCTTGACGATATCCGCGGGTTTCACGGCATTGCCGTCCGGCAGATTCTCGGAACTGGGCACCACACCGATCACGTTCATCTTGAGTCCCATCTGCATGACGGCCTTGATCGTGCCGAACACGCTGGCGGCGCCGCACATATCGTATTTCATTTCGTCCATGGCGGAGGATGGTTTGATGGAGATGCCGCCGGCATCGAACGTGACGCCCTTGCCCACCAGCACCTGCGGTTTCACATCCTTGGCGCCGCCGCGGTATTCCATGATGATGAGCTTGGCCGGCTGGCGGCTGCCACTGGATACGGCCAAAAGCGCACCCATGCCGAGTTTCTTCATCTGGGCTTCTTCCAGCACCGTGACTTTCAGTTTGCCGTCTTTACCCAGCTTGCGTGCTTCGTTGGCGAGATAGGTTGGCGTGCAGATGTTCGGCGGCAGGTTGCCGAGATCTTTCGCCAGCGCCACACCGGCGGCGATGGCCGCACCATCACGAATACCGCGTTCCGCCGCGCGCAGGTCTTCGCGGTCGGTCACCAGCAAGGTGAGTTTTTGCAGCGCCGGTTTGTGCTTTTCGGGTTTACCCTTGCACTGATCGAATCGGTACGCAGCGTCTCCGGCACATTCAACCGCGTGACGCGCACGCTGATAGGCATCGGTATCACGCACGTGCAGGGATGGCAGGGTGCTGGCGGCATCCTTGACGCCGCCGTCATTGAGTGCACACACCGATTTATGTACTGCCCTGCGGTAGGCGCGCAGTGTGAATTCTTTCTCGGGACCGAGGCCCACCAGCAACACGCGCTCGGCCACGATGCCCGGCACCTTGAACAGCATGAGCGTCTGGCCGCCGCGGCCTTCCAGCGCGCCGCCCTGGATGACTTTGCCGAGATAGCCGTGGCTGGCTTTGTCCAGTGTCTGGGCAGGCGGCGTGAGTTTGCCGCCTTCGAACACACCCAAGGCCACGCAGACAGATTTAATTTGGCCGAGGTCGGGTGTTTTTACCAAAAATTGCATGCGGATCTCCCCCTTGTGTTATCAGGGTTGTGGGCTGTCCGGCGTATGATTAACATCGCTGCAGATTCCCGGCCGCGGGGCCGGGGAAAGGCGGGCGCCAGTGTAACGCATCGGGCCGCTCGCCGAAATAACCGGGAGAGACATTGGCACGTATCGTTGACCGCTATCTAGTCCGCGAAACTGCGCTCACCTGGGCGGCCGTGACCGTGATCCTCATGTTGATCCTGCTGAGCAATCGTTTTGCATTGCTGCTGGGCGACGCGGCCGCCGGCAAACTGCCGCGCGACACGGTGTTCGAACTGCTGGGCCTGGCTTCCGTCAGCTATTTCATCGTGGTGATTCCGGTGGCGCTGTTTCTGGCGGTGATGCTGGCGCTGGGGCGTCTGTACCGCGACAGCGAGATGACCACGCTCATGGCCTGCGGCGTGGGTCCGGGACAGATCTATCGCCCGCTCATGGCCATGGCGCTGATCCTCGCCATCATCCTCGCCGGCCTGACGCTGGAAGTGGCGCCCTGGGCCGTGCGGCTCACCACCATCATCAAAAGTTATGGACAGCACAACGCCCAGGTCGGCAGCTTCGAGTCGGGGCGTTTCAAGATTGACCAGAATGGCCGCGGCGTGCTGTATGCCGCGGGCGTCAGCCGCGACGGGCGTGAACTGCAAAACGTATTCATGCAAGGACCGAACAAGGACCGTCTGGACGTGGTTTCAGCCACGAGCGGCACGCGCCAGACAAATGGCGACGAGGGTGCCAGTACCTTGGTATTGCACGACGGCTATCGTTACGACGGCATCCCCGGTCAGGCGGATTTCCGCATCGTGCGCTTCGCCGAGAATGGTATTCAGATCTCGTCATCCCTGCCAGAACTGGGTCCGGAAAGTTACGCCGCCATGCCCACACATGAGTTGTTGAAGCATGCGAACGTTGCCGCAGCTTCCGAGTTTCAATGGCGCTTGTCGGTGCCGCTATCCGCACTGCTGCTGGTGTTTCTGGCCGTGCCGCTGGCGCGCACCTCGCCGCGCCAGGGCCGCTATGGGAAATTGTTCGTGGCCATCCTCGCCTATGTGATCTATTCCAATCTGGTGGGCGTCGCGCGCGTATGGTTGGAGAAAGACCTTGTGCCGGCCCGCGTCGGAATCTGGTGGGTGCTGGTCTTGTTGTTGCTGGCAACGCTTATTCTGTTGTATCAGCAATATGGCTGGCGCGGGTTGTTCTTTCCGCAACGGAGTGACGCACATGCGGGTGATTGACCGCTACATTGCCGTGCAGGTAATCATCAACACCTTGCTGGTTCTGCTGGTGCTCACCGCGCTTGCCAGCATCATTACCTTTGTGGGTGAATTCAACAGCGTAGGCCAGGGTCGTTACAGTCTCGGGGATGCGGCCTTCTACACGCTGTTGTACATCCCCTCGCAGGCCTACAACGTGTTCGTGGTGGCAGTCCTCCTGGGCGGCATGCTGGGTTTGGGCGATCTGGCCACGCACAACGAACTCATGGTGATGCGCACCTCCGGTCTGTCGGTGGCGCGCCTCGGGCTGTCCGCTCTGGCCGGCGGCGTGGTGCTGCTGGTGACGTGTGTGGTGCTGGGAGAATTCATCGCACCACCGGCACAGCGATATGCGGACAACCGGCGTTCACTGCTGTTGTACAACCAGACCAATATGCTGGGGAATGGGGGTATCTGGGCCAAGGACGGCGAGACTTTCCTGAATGTGAAACAGATGGATAATCGCAACGGCGCCCAGGGCATCTATATATACCGTGTGGATGGCGGTCATCATCTGCTGAGCATGTCTCACGCGGAGTCAGCCTTATTCAATCAGGGCACGTGGCTGCTCAAGGATTTGCATGAAACGACGCTGAGTGCGGATGGCGCCAGCGTGCAGAATCTCCCTAGTCTCGAATGGCACACGTTCCTGAGTCCGGGGCTGTTGAGCCTGTTCGTGGTGGACAGCGACAGCCTGTCCGCGCACGGACTTTATCGGTACATAGGCTACCTGCAAAGTAATGGCGTTAATGCAAACCGCTACATCGCCGCATTTTGGGGCCGCGTGGCAGTGCCCGTGTCGCTGCTGGTAATGCTGATCCTCGCGCTGCCGTTTGTATTCGGCCCGCTGCGCTCTGCCACCACCGGCCAGCGGCTCGTGACCGGTATGCTCATCGGCATCGGTTTCTTCATATTCAACAGCATCTTCACCCAGAGCGGCGTGGTGTTTGGGCTGAATCCCGTGCTGACGGCGTGGCTGCCGACAGTGCTGCTTGCCGTTATCAGTGGCATAGCAGTGAGCCGCATCAGATGATAACTGCCAAAATCGCGCAGCAGTCAATTACATACCTGGCTCAATGCCTTTGAGTGCTTTGCTGATACGTGCCGCATATTGCTGTGTGGCTTTAAGCGTATCGGCATGCAGCGCCTGTTCCGCGAGCTTCAATGCATCTAGCAATTTAGCGTGTTCTTCTGATTGCCTTTTAACGTCTCTTAATGCGCCATTTCCCATGCCATTGCACGGATTACCGACTTCAGCGTCGAACAGCTTGCCTTTCGGTCCCACCAGGCAATTGATCACGTGATGAAAATGCTCGTGGGCAGTCGTGACGTCAGCTGCATTTGCGGCCATTCCCGCATGTGTTGTAGCGGTGGAAATTTCCTGGTTGGCGTTGTCGGCGGCAAAGCTTAGAGGCGCGGCCAGCAATATGGCAACGCCGAAGGTGAGAGCTAGATTAAGTTTGTTCATGGTGATTCCTCACGGTGGATAATTCAAAATCGGCTCTGAACGTCCGTACGTGCGTATGAGCTTGTTCGCAATGCACGCGGGTCAGGGCGGCTATTCGGACGTTCAAATGATACCGCGGATGAAGCCATTCCCCCTCTTTCTTTCCGCTGTAGTTTGGCCGCAGTATTAGAACCTATCTCAAAACGTCGCGGCCGCTCTCGGGCATCCGACCGCCATGGATGGCGGAAGTGCAGATTTTGCAGGAGCAAAAATCTGCCATGCCCTTCGCGGCATAAGGTCTTCCTGACCAAAAGCGCAGGCAGAACGAGGCGTGCGGTGGCGAAAAACCGGAGTGTACACGGCAGTACATGGGGGTTCGCCGTATACGGCGAGCGGGCGAACAGGATGTTCGCTCTGGACCACAAGCGGAGCAGGGAAGCGAAGCGATGTGGTTGAGCCGACGCGCAACAAAGTTATGCCCAGCGCAGCAGTTTTGAGATAGGTTCTAGTCCTGTTTGGCTTTGCGGGCCTTGAGCAGCCGCACCAGACGCGTTCCCGAAAGGTGGTCATGCCAGGCCAGCCGCCGCGGATCGAAAGCGGACCACAGGAAGGCGGCAAGCGCCAGCAGGAAAATCGCCGTGGCTGTACCACGCAGCAAGCCGGCATCCGGCTGGCTGCGTGCGTTGAGAAGGAATTCACAACCCAGCACAACGAGCAGCCAGGGGATCAGCATGGTGAGGTAGCGAATGAGCGCGCGGTACCAATCCAGTGGCGCACCGTCCAGGCGCACTACTCGCAGATACCAGGCGCGCATGCCGATAGTCTGGCCGCCGTGTGTCCAGAAACCGCCGAAGAAGGCGTACCCCAGGGCCAGGAGTCCCAACTGATAGAGCAACTTCATGCCGGCGTGCTGGGCATAGAAGGATTCGAACGCGCGGCCATGGGTGAAGGGCATGATGAGAAAGGTCGCCAGGATGCAGATGGCGAGCATGATGATCGCATCATAGAAACCCGATGCCAGCCGCCGGAATAATCCGGGCGCCGCCATCTCACCGGCGGTTTGCGATAACTGCGGTGC
>JBOIBC010000078.1:0-6262 GCA_050739295.1 Gammaproteobacteria bacterium | reverse complement strand
CTGTACAACCTTCCTCCGGAAGAAGAGCAGAACATCCCGCAGGTGTGCTTTTCGCTCGAAGCGGCGCTCGAGCATCTCGACAAGGATCGCGAGTTCCTGAAGCGCGGCGGCGTGTTCAGTGATGACGTGATTGATGCCTACCTTGCGCTCAAAACCCAAGACGTAACGCGGCTGCGCACGACTACCCATCCGGTTGAATTCGACATGTACTACAGCTTGTAATGGATCGTGCCCGCGCAAAGATCGGCATAAAAAAGCCGGCGTACCGGGGGATGGGAAACGGTACGCCGGCAAGTTTCCAGGCGTTGGGGAGACGCCTGGTCCGGCCCCGAAAGGGAGGGACGGGGCCGGGACAGCGCACTGGGGAGGTGCGCTGTTGGGACCAGTGAATCACCACAAAGAGCTCAGAATGGCCCGAATTATTCCGAACTCTGGCTACCCGCAATATGGGGCTATTTAGACTGAATCCAAGCACCTAGACTAGACCGTCCAGTCCATATTTGCAAGCGGTTAAATCTGCGTTCTCTAAGCTTGTGAAAAAGCAGTCGTCGGCAGCTCAATAGGACGTCAGCAAAGTAGTTATAAAAACATTTCTTGTTCTGTAAAGGCGATACTTGCCGACTCACAGCAATGCAGCTAGGCTTCGGGCATGCACAAACTGACACTTGCAGTTCTTCTGGCCTTGGCTCTGGTCGTCGGATTTGCCCAGGCACAAAGCGTTTATAAATGGGTGGACGCCCAGGGGAACGTGCATTACAGCGATCATCCACACCCGGGTGCCGAGAAGGTGCAGTTGCCCAAGACGCAGACCTATGCCCCACCGTCCACATCCGGCATGCCCGCGCCTCCACCGCTGCCACCTGCCACACCGACGGCTGGCTATACCCAGTTCACGATCGCCTCGCCCGGCAGTCAAGCCAGCCTCTGGTACACAGAAGAGGTCACGGTTTCCGTGAATGTGGTGCCCGAGCTGAAATCCGGTGATAGCATTACCTATCACCTGGATGGTCAGAGCCTCGGGCCTACGCAGGCTACGTCTGTTACCTTCAAGGATATTCCGCGCGGCGAACACACTGCCTCCGCTACTCTGAACGCCGCAAATGGCGCATCCATGTCAGCCGGACCGGTTACCTTTTACGTCAAGCAAAAGACTATTCTAGGGCCAAAACCGCCCCTATAAAGTGCATCTGCACTACAATGGTGCAAATGCGGAATCTCGACTGCTCCAAACTGTACCCCTTGCTGTTGGAGAACCAGACCACAGCCATCCTCTGGCTGGATGCTTCGCTCTGTTTGCGTTACATGAACCCGAGCGCGGAATTCTTGCTCGAGCTGGATGCCCCACTTTGTCTCGGCAAATCCATCGCCACCAGTCTGCCGGATATTGGGGATCTTTCAGCCATTTTGAGACGGGTGCTGGCGAGTCAGGAGACTGTCACCCAACGGGAATTGCGTCTGATGATTGGCAGCCCGGACGCCCGTCATGGCGTAACGGCGGATTGCACTGTTTCGCCTATCTCCGGTGAAACAGCTTGCGTTGAATTGCTGGTGGAATTGTCACCGCTCGACCGGCACCTGCGCATCAGGCGTGAAGTCGCGCTGAGCCTACAAAGCACGATCAACCGCGCGCTGGCTCGCAACCTGGCGCATGAAATCAAGAACCCACTCGGTGGTCTGCGCGGTGCTGCGCAACTGCTGGCGCGCAGACTCACGGAAGCAAAATTGCTGGAATACACGCGCATCATCGTGAGCGAGGTTGACCGCCTGACGGCGCTGGTGGACAGCCTGCTGGGTCCACCACAACCACTGCGGCGCGCGCCAACCAACATCCACGAACCGGTGGAACACGTGCTGCAGCTCACGCAAGCCGCGACACCGAAGCTCAAGATCATCCGCGACTACGATCCCAGTCTGCCGGAATTGATGCTGGACCAGGACCAGATCACCCAGGCGCTGATCAATCTTGCCAAGAATGCACGTGAAGCGGCGGGCGAGCGCGGCGTCATCACCTTCCGCACCCGCGCATTGCGGCAGTTCACGCTCAATGGCACGCGTCATCGTTTGGTCGCGTGCGTGGAGCTTGAAGATGACGGCCCCGGTATCCCACCGGAAGTCTTGCCGCGGTTATTTATGCCAATGGCGACCAGCAAACCCCAAGGCTCGGGCCTGGGCCTCAGCATCGCACAAGAATTGGTCAGCCGGCACGGCGGCCTCATTGAATGCGCAAGCGTGCCGGGCGCCACGGTATTCTCCATCTTGCTGCCTATTGGAAACCGCGATGAAACCGAAACAGCCTGAGATATGGGTGGTGGACGACGATCCTTCATTGCGCTGGGTCATGCGCGAAGCGCTGGAGCAGGCAAGTTATACAGCCCGGGATTTCAGCAGCGCACACGATGTGTTGCCGGCACTCAAGCAAACCACGCCGGACGCCCTGATTACCGACATTCATCTGCCTGGCGAAGACGGCCTCAAGCTACTGCAGGAACTGCGCGCCTCGCATCCGGGAATCCCGGTGATCGTGATCACCGCCCACAGTGATCTGGAAAGTGCGGTGGCCGCGTATCAAGGCGGCGCGTTCGAATATCTTCCCAAGCCCTTTGATGTGGATGAGCTCATTGCAGTCGTGGCGCGCGCGTTGCAAACCCAGCCGGCATCAAGACCTGCCGTTGCGTCAAAGGAGACTGCGGATACGGAAACGCTTATCGGTGAAGCGCCTGCCATGCAGACCGTGTTCCGCAGCATTGGACGCCTGTCTGGCACCCATCTCACGGTCCTCATCACGGGTGAGTCGGGGACCGGCAAGGAACTGGTGGCGCGTGCTTTGCATCGCCACAGTCCGCGCGCCCGGCGTCCGTTCATCGCGCTCAACACCGCGGCCATTCCAGCCGAGCTGCTGGAGTCGGAACTCTTTGGCCACGAGCGCGGGGCCTTCACCGGCGCGAACGCACGCCGGATTGGCCGCTTCGAACAGGCCCACGGCGGCACGTTGTTTCTGGACGAAATCGGAGACATGCCCCCGGCTTTGCAAACGCGGCTGCTGCGGGTGCTGGCAGAAGGCGAGTTTTACCGGGTGGGCGGACACGAGCCGGTTAAAGTGGATGTGCGTATCATCGCCGCTACACATCAGGATCTGGGAAAACAGGTAAAAAATAGCCGTTTCCGGGAAGACCTGTTTCATCGCCTGAACGTGGTGCAAATCCACATGCCGTCGCTCAGGGATCGGCGCGACGACATTCCGCTGCTGCTGGAGCATTTCATGCAGTCGGCCGCCAGCGAACTGCATCTTGAGCCCAAGCGCCTCACGGCCGACGCCATGCAGGCTTTGCATGACCGTGACTGGCCCGGCAATGTGCGCGAACTGAAGAACATCTGCCGCCGGCTCACGCTCATGGCCGTTGGCCGCATCGTGCATCGCAACGATACAGTGGTGCTATTGAATGAAAACAAAATACTCGATGCCGACGACCACGATTGGCGAAGCGTGCTGCGGATTTGGGTAGGTCAGCAGCTTGCGGACGGCAAAACCGATATTTTCCCGGCAGCGGCAGGAGACATGGAAAAGGTCTTGATCGAGACGGCGCTGGAAGCAAGCAGCGGCCACCGTCAGGAAGCCGCCCGCTTGCTCGGCATCGGCCGCAATACGCTCACGCGTAAACTCAGCGGCAGATAATCATCCGGGTTGTATGTTTGTTTTCGTGGGAGCGGCGATGACCGCCATTGATGGCAGAAATGCAGCAATGCAGGAGCAAAAACCCGCCCTCGTCGCGATTACAGCGACGGAGATCATCGTTCCCACGAGATTGCAAATTACGAGCCGCTCATTTGCACAATGCGCACAACAACGGCACTAGATCCGCATGCACCGTGCTCTTTACAACGTAGGCATCCGCACCCGCCTGACGGGCGTGTTCCCGGTATTCCGGCTCATCGTACAGGGTGAGTATCACGACCCGCGGCGGTTGTGCCTGGTTTTTCAGGCGCTGTGCGACTTCCAGCCCGGTCATGTGCGGCATCGCCAGATCCAAGATCACACATCCGGTTTGAGTTCCGCCGCCAGCCGCAATCCATCATCACCGTTGGTGGCGTGGCCAACCACCTGGATACCGCGTTTTCGCGTCAGCAGTTCCGCCAAGGTGTTGAGGAACAATGCATTGTCATCCACCAGCATCACGCGCATGTCCATAGCCCTCCTTAATGGTATCCGCTGGCTGAGGTCGTCACGACGAGCGTCCGCTGTTTGTCCCATGACCTGGGTCCGAGTGAGCATGTGTGAAGTATCTGCCTGCAGGTGGCACCGGAGTCATCAGGAAATCTCCGATTACCCGTTAGGGAAAGTCTCGGTAGATCGGGGCTTGGGAGGACAGTCAATGCTGGTAATCCCGTTTTCCACACCCGAGGTCATTCAAAAGTCTTTCAAGTCAGAGGCAGTGTCATTCGCACCAGCGTGCCCTGCGTCTGATTCGAGGTGATTTCAAGCCTGCCCCCGGCCAAGCGTGCCCGTTCCTCCATGCCCAGCAGGCCGAAGCTCTTGCCGGCCACGGCCTTGCGTCGCGCCGCCGCCATATCAAAACCCCGGCCGTCATCGTGCACGGTTAGCATCAATTGCTCATCTATTTGTCGCAGGCCAATCTTGACCCGCTGTGCCTGAGCATGCCGCAGCACATTGGTAAGTGCGCTTTGCAAAACCCGGAAGCAGGTAATTTCAATAAGCGCCGTCAATCTAGGCAAGGATTTATCCATGTCCAGTTCCACTTTCAAGCCCGCGGGCTTCACCCGTTCCCGGATATACCAGCGCACCGCTGCCGCCAGTCCAAGGTCGTCCAGCACTGATGGCCGCAGATTCAGCGCCAGTGTGCGCACTTGCTGCGTGAGTTGTGTGATGATGGCTGCGGTCCGTTTGATCTGGCCAACCAAGGCATTGCCGGCGGCCTGGTCCGCCAGGTCCTTCAGGTTCAGCAACACGGCGGTCAACGACTGGCCCAATTCGTCGTGCAGCTCGCGGGCGATAAGTCCGCGTTCCTCCTCCTGAATGTTCAGAATGCGCTCGGAAAGCTGTTGCAGTTCGTCCAAATAGGTCTGCGCGCGCTGTTCCGCTGCCTTGCGCTCCCGGATGTCCGTGCCCATGCCGACCACGCAATTCTGCCCATGCCACTGAAAGTGGCGCGCCACGTAGTGATACGGAATACGCGCACCATCCTTGCAATACAATTCCGTTTCACCTTCCATGCTCGCGCCGTCAACGATTTTCCCTACGAGCTGCACATGTGCGGCACGCCGGTCCGGCGGCACAATATCGGCCGACGTGATGTGTCTCATTTCTTTCTGGCTGTACCCGGTGATTTCCTCCATTTGCCGGTTCCAGCGCAGGAACTTTCCTCGGGAATCGAACACGTAAAAAACCCCGGGTAGGGTATCGAGGGCATGGAACACGAAATCGCGCTCGTCCGCGAATCGCTGTTCGGCCTTCACCCGGGCCGTAATGTCATTGATGATGATCTGGATATTCCCGTCTTCGAGCCGGCGAGCGCTCAGCTCCTCGTGAATGATACTGCCGTCCTTGTGCCGCAGCCGGGACTGCAATCTCAGGATTTCGTCCTCGCCTACGCGCTTTACGCGCTGGATCGCGTCAGCCTCCGCCGGATCCACCAGGCTGGCGACAGACATGCGCAGCAATTCCTCGCGGCTGTAACCGGTCATTCGGCAGAGCGCCTCGTTCACGAACAGGATTTCACCTGCCGGCCGGCGCACCAGAATGCCCACCATAGCCTGCTCCACCAGCTCCCGGTAATGACGTTCGCTATCTTCAAGTTTGCGCCGTGCTTCAAGGCGCTCGCCGATATCGCGCTGGACGGATTGAATGTCGCCGTTTTGCATCCGCAGCGTGCTCACTTCCACGGGCACACGATGACCGTCCTGGTGATACATCCAGGATTCAAAGCGGGCCGATTCGCCGGGGTTGAGCAGGTGGCCGCGTTGTTCCGAGTGCTCGATCACATCGGTAATACGCATACGCAGCAGTTGCTCGCGACTATAACCTAGCATTTTGCAGAAGGCTGCGTTGACCAGCACATATTCACCCGACACACGACGCACGGTTATGCCTTCCACGGCCAGCTCGATCAATTCCTGGTAGTGCTGCTCGATAAGCTTGCGGTCGTGCTCAGCGGCCTGCTGGGCCGCGACGCGTGCTTGCAGGTTTCCCGCCATGTCATCCACGCCGCGGGCGATAGCTCCGATTTCACCACCACAATCCGAAAGT
>JBOIBC010000077.1:0-6357 GCA_050739295.1 Gammaproteobacteria bacterium | reverse complement strand
AAATAATGCCGGCTTGTAGCCGGCATTATTCGCTAGAGTTGCACTCAAAACTCAATCAATTCATTTGATAAACTCAAAAAATCGCTTCCTCAGCAGTGTGACCTCCGGCTTTGTGTGTTTCCGTGCCACGCGAACCAAGAGTTTTTACCCGATCGGCGCAGAGTTGTGCGGCTTCGGCGCTCTGGCCACACAGTAGCGACAGCCACAGGATAATCAGGCTGAAGACCGCGAGGATCCACATGCCGGTAAAGAAACCGTATAGACCGATCCCACCCATGTCCCCGCTGGGTCCGAACCAGCTTATCAGCCACATGCCGATGAAATAAGGCAGCAGCCACCATGCTTGCTGCCAGCCGAGTTGGGAGAGTGGTTTGCGCTTGATGAAGAACCAAGCCAGGTAAACAATCACGTATACCGCGACCAGGCTGAAGAGAACCTTTACAGTCTCATATCCCGTCCAATAGATGATCCAATTGGAAAAAATGAAGGCGATAACCGACACCACGTTAACCGCGCGCAGACGAAATGGACGCGGTGCGTTAGGAAGCGCTTTGCGCAGGTGCAGCAGAATAACCGGGCCGATGCTGTAGGACAGAACCGTGATCAGCGATACCGCGGACACCAGTTTCTGCCATGATGGGAAAGGAAAGAAGAAGATCGCTCCCACTACCCAGGTTACTACCAAACCGATCCAAGGCACACCCTGACGATTGAGCTTGATCACTTGTTTGGGTGCGTTGCCCATTTCTCCGGCGGCCATGATGATGCGCGGGCTGGCGGTGGCGTAGATAAATGCAGTTCCCATGGGTGATACGAAGGCGTCCACGTACAGAATGACCGCCCACCAAAAGGCGCCCACGGTCACGGCGATGGCCGCCAGTGGCCCAAACATGCCGGTGAAGTGTAGGTGTTCCCAGCCCTGCGCGATATCATCAGGCTTGAGTGCAATGATGAAGGAGACTTGCAGCCCGATGTAAATCAGCATGGAAATGATTACCGAGCCAATCAGCGCGATCGGAATATAGCGCCCGGGATTACGGGTTTCACCCGCGAGCGCAATAGCCTGTTGGAAACCGAGAAAGCTGAAAATGATACCGGCGGTAGCTACCGCCGTGAATATGCCGCTGATTGGCGTGCTAGCGGCATGCGCTGTCATGTTGCCCGGATGGAAGGAGTAGGCCATCAGAATGCCAATCGTGGCGATTGGAACGATGACTTTCCACCAGGTAGTCACACTGTTGATGGCGATTACCAGTCGTATTGCAAGGAAGTTGAGTGCGACCACGAAAGCCAGAAGGATAATTGACGCAATCGTGCCGAGATGGGTCAAGACACCCGTGGTGGGGCTAATCAAACCCGGTATGTAGTTGTTGGCGTAGGTCAAGACCGAGGTTACTTCTACCGGCGGCACCGAAACGAAAGCCAGGAACAGAATCCAGGTCCAGATCTTGCCTACCAGATCGCCATGACTTACATGCGTCATGTGCACAAGGGCCCCGGAATTCGGGAACATCGTGGAGAGTTCCGCAAACACGAACGCCAGGAATAGCACGGCGATCGCACCGATGATCCAGGAGAAAACGCTCCAGGGGCCTGCCTGTAGCGCCGCGTGCAGCGGGCCGAACAGCCAACCCGAGCCAATCATGGCGCCCAAGCTCGCATACAAGAGCCCGATGACACCGGCATCACGTCTGAGTTTGGTAGGACCCGCCATTTCGGTAACTCCGCTGGTTGAAGTTGTGATTCGATTGGGCGTTTGTGAGGGACGCTGGATATTAGACGACCCGGGCCGTCGGAACAACCTTAATGCAGGCGCTCGTGGTCTTCCCCATCGGGACGATACTGGCCCCAGGGGATGATGTCGGCAGAGGCTGGCGCTGTGCCGCCCAGAATGGTTACACCCTGGGGGTTATCCAGTTGCACGGAATCCACTCGCCGGCCCGTGAGCAGGGCGCGGCCCTTCCAGCGGTCGGAGCCGGATTCGCTGAACTCGAATACATACAACCGCCGCCAAGCCAGCCCGCCGTTGGCCGCACGCGTCAGCCGCAGGCGCGCCAAGGCCACGGTTTCATCCAGAAATTGCAAATGCATGTCTTCGCAGATACGCGCACAGGCGCCGGTCATGCGCTCGCGCGCTTGCAGGCTGTCGTTCCAGAACCATGCAAAAGCTGCAATGAGGACGAGTGCTAGGATGCCAAACAAGGTGCTGAGGCTCAGGTACATACGATCAAATTCCGTCCAGACAGACCCGGTTGCGGCCGGCATTTTTGGCTAAATACAGCGCCTGATCGGCAGTTTTCAGCACGTTCCAAGGGTCCCTCCTGGCGTTGTCGCTTTCAGCGGCACCGATGCTCACGGTCACGCGTAATGGAGTTTCGTTATCCGGCATATCCGTAGTTTCGAGGCCGCTGCGGCGCTCGCCCCGGCGCGGATTGAATCCGGAGGTTTCGATCTCAGTGCGCAGCGCTTCCAGCACAGGCGCCACCTCTTTGAGGTTCTTGCCAGGATACAACAGGACGAATTCCTCGCCGCCGTACCGGAATGCCTTACCGCCGCCGGTACGCGCTAGCAAGCGCGAGGCCACCAGCCGCAATACCTGGTCGCCCACGTCGTGACCATAGGTATCGTTGAAATTCTTGAAGCGATCCACGTCCAGCATGGTGATTACGTAACGGTTGCCCAGTTGCCGCATCTGTTCCTCGAGCGCCCGCCGGCCCGGCAGGCCGGTGAGTTCGTCCAGATAGGCCATGCTCCAGGATTCAAGGATGATGGCTATACAGAAGGATAGACCGGTGGCTGCGGCAAACACGGCGACCTTGGCCGGCTGGTTTGAATGCAGCATGACCGCTGCCATTGCCAAGGAGAAAAAAAACGCAGCCAGTTCGGCGCTATGTCTGCGGATCAGTCGGTCATTGAGCCATAAAAGACCGATTGCCAGCAGCAGCAATCCTGGTTGACTGATACCGGTGGCTTTCAGCATCGGCCACTTGAAGAATTCCACAAACAAGGCATTGGCCACGCCCTGGGCACGCGTGCTCAGGAGTGCCGCGACGAATACGATTTCCAGCAGCAACCAGACAAACGGCCACGCGCCGTAGCGGGTGAAGACGCCGCGCTCCGCCAAGGCATGTGAGCAAATCAGGTTGAGGGGTAGAAACAGGCACAGGCTGCCGGCCAGGATCTGCCGGTTCAAGTCATCATGGCTGCCGGCACGCAGCAGCAGGGCACCGTACGCGATCAGGATGGTCAGTAATGCAAAGAACATGCGGCTGCGGTTGAATTGCAGGCTCAGGGTCAGCGCGACCAGCAGGATGAACAGCGCCACCAATTCCGTGGCGAGGGCACCCGTGTCAGGGAAATTGGCTGAGTATTGCGCCAGCACTGCGGCGACGACCAACAGAATAATTTCCGGCAACAGGGTATAGAGAACGCCAACGAGTATTTTCATTGAATATGCAAGTGTGGAGCAGGCAGCAGGTTCAAGCAAGACGGTGGCGGTGCGGCATCATTGCTGCACACGCAGGTGATCCCGCACATCGTGTACCCCCGGGATATACCAGCAATCATAGACCGCCATGCGTGCTTGTTCCGGGCTGTGTACGTAACCTTCCAGGATGACTGCCCGTTCGCGGGTGTTGGCATTGATGTTCTCCGCATGCAGCATGGGATCCTTTTCCAGCACCAAACGGACGGCATCGGAGATTTCATCATCGTTGTCTTGTTCTGCCGGCCGTACGCGCAAATGATTATGGACATCGCAACTGCCGGGCACCCACCAGGCGATGACCTCTGCCAGGCGACGATGGGAGAGGCTGCCTACTTGGCCGTCGAGACGCACCACGCAGCCATCCGTGGTGATGCCTATCCACTGTTCGACGGTAGGCTTAGCCGTCTGCGCCGCGTATACGCGGATATCGCGGAAGGCGGGTTCTTGAGCCAACGCATCTAGGACCGCATCCTGCAGCGCTTTGCCGTTACGCTGTTCGCCCGGCCGCAGGCGCAGTAGGTCCTCGATGCTGGGCAGGCCCGAAAGCTGCTGGGCAATGCGGCGGGCCTTGCGTTTGGCGATGATATTGGCGACTTGGCCCTCGAGCCGCAGAGTGGTGTGGTAGCTGACGTGAATGGGATACTCATGCAGGTTGATGTCACGGTCCTTCTCGAATGCCGCCAGCAGGGCAGCGACCAGTTCATTTTGCATTTCACAGTTACTCCTTGGGGGTGCGATGATTCATCTCTCATGCACTAGAGTGGCGCTGATGACAGTCGCATTTCAAGTGGCTACGCCATCAGGTACGTGCCGGACTGGTGGCGGAAGGTGAGTCCTGCATCATTGGCGTTCGATGCGCGCCGGGCGGTGCGCTATCTCAAGCGTGCCGATCCGCGTCTGGCCAGTCTCATGTCCCAGGTTGGTCCATTGAGGCTCAGCGTGCGCCCCGTCGGCAGTCCCTTCGAGGCTCTATTGCGCGCCATCACGTATCAGCAATTGTCGGGCAAAGCGGCGGCCACAATTCATTCCCGGCTGCTCGATCTGTTTCCAGGGGGTCTGACGCCGGAGCGCTTGCTGGATACGCCGGAAGCGGCCTTGCGCAGTGCCGGCCTGTCGCGCAACAAAATGCTGTCGGTGCGAGATCTGGCCGCCAAGGTTCTGGATGCCACCGTGCCGGACTTTGTGGCCCTTGGAGCCATGTCCGATGAGGAGATCATCGAGCGGCTCACAGCCGTGCGCGGCGTGGGCCGCTGGACCGTGGAGATGCTGTTGATCTTCACACTGGGACGGCCGGATGTGCTGCCGCTGGACGATCTTGGTATTCGCAAGGGATTTCAATTGGCTTATCGCATGCAGCGTCTGCCGGCGGCCGTCACTATGCAACGTGCCGGCCGCGCCTGGACGCCGTTCCGTTCTGTAGCCAGTTGGTATCTGTGGCGGGCCGCAGATGCGTTTATAGTGTGATTAGTGGCACTGTTCTCATGGCTTTGTTCCCATGGCTTTCACTTATATACACTTATTGGAACCGTTAGACCTCGGCTTCGTGACGCTGCCTAATCGTGTACTCATGGGTTCCATGCACACGGGTCTGGAAGACCGCGCGCGGGATTATGAGAAACTGGCGGTCTATTTCGCGGAACGCGCGTGCGGTGGTGTGGCGCTGATCGTTACCGGAGGTATCGCACCAAACCGCCGCGGTTCGTTGGCACCGTTTGCGTCCAAGCTCTCCAGCCGTTGGGAAGTGGCGCGGCATAAAAAAGTCACACATGCGGTGCATGCCGAGGGCGGCCGTATCTGCATGCAGATCCTGCACGCTGGCCGCTATGCCTATCATCCATTCTCTGTCGCGCCATCTGCTCTCAAGTCGCCTATTACGCCGTTTACGCCTCGTGCTTTGAGCGCACGCGGCATTGAAAAGCAAATCCGTGATTTCGTGCGTTGCGCGCGATTGGCGCGCGAAGCGGGTTATGACGGTATCGAAATCATGGGGTCGGAAGGTTATTTAATCAACGAGTTCACGGTGCCGCGCACCAATCAGCGCACCGATGGCTGGGGCGGCACCCTCGAAAATCGTCTGCGCCTGCCGGTGGAGATCGTGCGTCAGACCCGCGCAGCGACAGGAAATGATTTCATCATCATCTACCGGCTCTCCATGCTGGACCTGGTGGAAAACGGCAGTACGTGGCCGGAAATTGTGGTGCTGGCGAAGGCGGTGGAAGGAGCGGGCGCCACGCTTATCAATACCGGCATCGGCTGGCATGAGGCGCGTGTACCCACGATAGCCACTATGGTGCCGCGTGGTGCCTATACCTGGATCACGCGGCGTATCAAGAACGAGGTCAGGATTCCGCTCATTACTACCAACCGCATCAATATGCCGTCGGTGGCGGACAAAATTCTGGCCGACGGTGACGCCGACATGATTTCAATGGCGCGGCCATTGTTGGCAGATCCGGAGTGGGTACGAAAAGCAATGGAATTACGCGAAGACGAGATAAACACCTGCATCGCCTGCAATCAGGCTTGTCTTGACCAGGTATTCAAGAAACAACGTGCGTCCTGTCTGGTGAATCCGCGCGCCTGTCATGAAACTGAATTGGTGATTGTCACTGCCACCAAAACAAAAAACGTTGCCGTGGTGGGAGCAGGACCGGCCGGGCTTGCGGCGGCGGTAACAGCGGCGCAGCGCGGCCATCGTGTAACGTTGTATGAAGCCGCAGCTGAAATCGGCGGGCAGTTCAATATGGCCAAGCACATTCCCGGCAAGGAAGAGTTCAATGAAACGCTGCGTTATTTCCGCCGTCAGCTGCAATTGACGCGCGTGGATCTGCGCTTGGGGCGGCAGGCAAGCGCCGCAGAGCTGCACACGG
>JBOIBC010000076.1:0-6402 GCA_050739295.1 Gammaproteobacteria bacterium | reverse complement strand
ATCGCCAGCTACAGTCGCCGGTTGTCCGAGCCGCCCTCGGCCCATGAACGCAAGGGTTACGTGCAGGAACACCTGATGGAACTGCGTCCCGACCCGAAACGCGACATCGTGTATCTGTGCGGCAATCCCGACATGATTGACTCCGCAGTCGAGCGTCTCAAGGCCGTTGGCTTCGATAACCACAATCTCCGCCGGGAGAAATACGTGTCTTCCAACTGAGTGCCGGGTCCGGGTGTAGAATTCCTGAATGGGTATGGTCATCAGAAGGGTGGGAAATATTCCATGACTGAGGATTACGGTTACAGACAGATCGCGCTGCTGCGATTTCTGGTCGAGCAGTCATATGAGCGCTCGGAGTGGTCCGCAGCGCGCTCGTACCTGAATTCCGAGCGTACCTTGTTGATACTGGCACATGCTGCCTTGACGTGCATGGTTTTGGGTATCGCCGTTGACCGCTTCGGCTTGCTTCTGCACTGGCTACCGTGGCCGGCGGTCCACGGTATGTTGGATGCGCCAGCTTGGGAGAGCGTGATACTGATTGCGCTCGGGGTACTGATGATGCTGCTCGCCGGCGTGCGTTACCTGCCCTTCATCTTTGCTTATCGCCGCAATCGCCACATGCCATTGCGTTTTGGAGCGTTTCTCCCTCCCATATTCACGTTCCTGTTTGCAATTTATGGCATTGCACTGCTCGTTGTATTCTTGATCCATTGAAAACTTCTGGATAGTCGCCCATACAGGAGATTTGCATTGTCAGAGCAAGAAACCTACGAGCAGATCAAGTCGTTGCAGCAGACGCTGATCCAGCTGTCAGCGGAACGGACCTATATGAATACCGAGCGCACCTTGTCGGTATGGATTCGTACCGCCTTGGGATTGATGATTTTCGGAATTGCCATTGATCGCTTCGGACTGCTCCTGCACGGCCTTCCATGGCTGCCGCACGCACACATCCATCGTCTCACCACATCGGCCTGGGGCGGCGCGATACTGGTTGCCTTGGGGGTTCTGATGGCATTGACGATGGATGTCCGTTTCCTTGCTTATGCTTCCATCTATCGTCGCAGTCATGAATGGCCGGTGAAACATGGCCCATATCTGGCCGCCACATTCGCGGCACTGGTGGCGATCTTCGGTATTGCTCTGCTCATTATCATGGTGGTTTTCACCGAATGAGCGTATTGAAACGACAAGGACAATCTGAATGCTCACCAAATTAAGACCCGTTGATATGCGGGAGGGGTCGCACAAATATCTGTAGGGTCAACTCATGTCAATCAAGAGTGCGATGCATTTGAAGTCGTCTCAGGGATGTGCGGAACCGGCTCGCGTTTGCAATAGTTTCAGCGCCATGTCCAGCACCGGATCATCACCGTGTTTTAAGTCTGCGGACGTGGTGCTTACCGTTATGTCTGGTTGAATTCCGTTCCATTCGATCACCCGGTGGTCAGCGGTCATGTCGAAACACACCGGCACACTGTACTTCCAGCCGTTGGCAAGAGCGTAAGTCTCTGGACAACCGGACGCACCGCCGGTGATCTCACCGACAGTGGTCACGTTCGGCAGTGTTTGCATGGCGGCGATGAAGTTTTCGGTGCTGCTGAAACTGTCGGGACCGATGAGCAGCATGATCGGTCCCTGATAGGGATGGAGCGGTGCCGGTTTGAGGTAACGCGCGCGCACAGGGCCGAGATCGCCAGGCGCGGATCCTTCTCGGTAGCGGTAGTATTCGCTCAGTCGGGGGGTGGCGGTGAAATATCCGGCGAGCTTGTAGGCCAGGGATTCGTTGCCACCAGCGTTCATGCGCACGTCCAGGATCAGGCCGCGACTCGAGTGGAGCTGTTCGAGTGCGGGCACGAACTCATCCAATGATAGTGCGGTCTTTTCCCAGTCGGCAATGAACATGTAGGTTAAATGCCGAATGTGCCCGACGCCCCAGGCGGCGCCGCCGTAAAATGCCAAGTCCGGAATGTATTTGTTGAGGGCTGCACCGCTGAAGTTGGGATGGTTAGCGCGCTTCGGATTGTAGGTGTAGAGATTGTGGCCTTCGGGTGACTGGAACCACACGTGTACGTCTTTGAGCGGACGCGTCATGTTTGTCAGCAGTGTAACCAGTTGTGACTCACTGGTGACCTTATCTGCCAGCGGCCGGTAATGGTCATACGCCGCCTGCCAGTCCACGTGCTTGTAATCGAAATAGGGATACAGTCTGTCAAATTTGTACCAGTATTCCTCGAACTGGTAGGCGTAAGGGTTCTTCGGCACGGCATGTCCCGGTGCGATGACTGAAGCACAGCCAGATAACATCAGAATCAGGCAGCAGAGTGCACCGGTCAGAATGGCATGAGCATGACCTGGTACTGGATGCGGAATCGGTTTCATGCCAGCGCCATGGATGTTCGGATGGAGGGATACGGCAGCAGCCGGTTAACCAGGACTCTCATTCCTTCAGTCGCCGGTACTTGATGCGGTGCGGTTGGTCGGCATCGGCACCGAGGCGGCGCTTGCGGTCGACCTCATAATCAGCGTAATTGCCCTCGAACCAGACCACTTTGGAATCGCCCTCGAAGGCCAGCATGTGCGTGGCGATGCGGTCCAGGAACCAGCGGTCGTGGGAGATCACCACGGCGCAGCCGGGGAAGGCCAGCAGGGCTTCTTCGAGTGCTCGCAGGGTTTCCACATCCAGATCATTGGTGGGCTCGTCCAGCAGCAGCACGTTGCCGCCGTTCCTGAGCACCTTGGCAAGGTGTACGCGGTTGCGTTCGCCGCCGGAGAGATCGCCTACGCGTTTCTGCTGGTCCGGCCCTTTGAAGTTGAATCGGCCGACATAGGCGCGCGATGGCGTCTGGTAGTTGCCGACCGTGAGAATGTCCTGACCGTTGGCGATTTCCTGCCAGACGGTTTTGTCTGCACTGAGCGCGTCGCGGCTCTGATCCACATACGCAAGTTTCACACTCGGGCCGATGCGCAGTTCGCCGGCATCTGGTTTTTCCCGGCCCACAAGCATGCGGAACAGAGTGGTCTTGCCTGCGCCATTCGGGCCGATGACGCCCACGATCCCGCCGGGCGGCAGATTGAAGGACAGGTCTTCAAACAGCAGTGTATTGCCGAAACTTTTGCGTAAACCCTTGGCTTCCACCACCAGATCACCGAGACGTGGACCCGGCGGGATGTAGAGTTCCTGGGTTTCGTTGCGCTTCTGGAATTCCGCGGAGGACAATTCCTCGAAGCGTTGCAGGCGCGCCTTGCTCTTGGCGTGACGGCCCTTGGGGTTGGTGCGCACCCATTCTAGTTCCTGCTTCATGGCCTTGATGTGAGCAGTTTCCTGTTTCTCCTCCATCTCCAGGCGTTTTTCCTTTTGTTCCAGCCACGATGAATAATTTCCCTGCCAGGGGATGCCGTGACCGCGGTCCAGCTCCAGAATCCAGCCGGCCACGTTGTCGAGGAAATAGCGGTCGTGGGTGACGGCCACCACGGTGCCGGGATATTCCTGCAGATAGCGTTCCAGCCACGCGACGGACTCCGCATCCAGATGATTGGTGGGTTCGTCCAGCAGCAGCATATCGGGCTTGGAAAGCAGCAGACGGCACAATGCCACGCGCCGGCGTTCGCCGCCTGAAAGTTTGGAAACATCGGCTTCCCAGGACGGCAAGCGCAGCGCTTCCGCGGCGACCTCCAGCACGTGATCCAAATTGGTGGCGCCGGCGGCCTGTAAAATATTTTCCAGCCGCGCTTGTTCAGCGGCGAGTTTGTCGAAGTCCGCGTTGGGCTCGGCATACGCGGCATATACCGCGTCCAGTTGCTCTTTTGCGCTTTTGATTTCGCTCAGCCCGTCTTCCAGGTTGCCGCGCACATTCTTGCCCGGATCCAGGTGCGGCTCCTGCGGCAGGAACCCGATCTTGGTGCCGGCCAGAGGGCGTGCCTCGCCGTGGATGTCGGTATCCACGCCGGCCATGATGCGCAGCAGCGTGGACTTGCCCGAGCCGTTCAGGCCCAGCACGCCGATCTTGGCGCCGGGGAAAAACGACAGCGAGATATCGCGCAGGATTTCGCGCTTGGGGGGTACGACCTTGCCCACCCGGTTCATGGTGTAAATGTATTGCGCCATAATTTTCGAGGAGCCGATGAAGTGTTGGGATAAAAGTGGCGGAATTATCCGTGAAAGTGAACCACGCTGCCAGCGGCGGGCATTATCCGGAACCTTTTGTTTTTGTGTACCCCATGCGGGCATGTCGTTCGATGAAGGCGATGATTTCGCCGGCGATATCTTTTTTGGTGGCGGCTTCGATGCCTTCGAGACCCGGTGAGGAATTCACTTCCAGCACCAGCGATCCCTTGTTGGCACGGATGATGTCCACGCCGGCCACGTTGAGTCCCATGACCCTGGCGGCTTTCACGGCCATGTCGCGTTCCGTGGGAGTGATGCGCACGGCTTCGGCGCTGCCGCCGCGGTGCAGGTTGGCGCGGAACTCGCCTTTGCGGGCCAGGCGTTTCATGGACGCGACGACCTTTCCACCGATGACGAAGCAGCGGATGTCGGTGCCGCGGGATTCACGGATGAACTGCTGCACCAGAAAGTGCGCGTCCAGACCACGGAAGGCGTCAATGACGCTTTCCGCCGCATCGCGGGTTTCCGCCAGCACCACGCCCTGACCCTGCGCGCCTTCCGTGAGCTTGATGATGAGCGGCACGTTGCCGACGATGGCCAGCAAATCGTCGGTATCGTCCGGCGAATGCGCGAAGCCCGTGACCGGCATGCCGATGCCCTTGCGCGCCAGCAGTTGCAGCGAGCGTAGTTTGTCGCGGGCACGGCTGATGGCGACCGATTCGTTGAGGGAATACACGCCGATCATCTCGAACTGGCGCAGCACGGCGGTGGCGTAGAAAGTAACAGACTGCCCGATACGCGGGATCACGGCATCAAAATTTTCCAGCTTGCGGCCCTTGTAATGGATTTCCGGATTGTGGGCCGAGATGTTCATGTAGCAGCGCAGCGGGTCAATCACATACATGTCATGGCCGTGCTTGAGTCCCGCCTCAATCAGACGCTTGGTGGAATACAGGCGCGTGTTACGCGACAGCACGGCGATTTTCAGTCGTTTCTTTGTCATGGATTCATGTTAGCTCAGGTTTCTTCGTTTTTGGATTCGCCGTCGTGATCAAACGCCGACGCCCGGTAACATACGAGGCATCCGGGTCAATCATTAGTCTGTCTGTCATGGCGCTACGACCGATGAGCAGGCGGAAGCGCATGGTATCCCGGCTCGTCAGCGTCAGCTCGACAGGCCAAGTCATGGTCCCAATAACTACCGGTGTGATGATCACCAGGCGCCGTTCGCGATGGCCCCCGGAATCCGTCACCCAGCGTTCGTCTGCCACTTGCGCTTCACAAAAAATTTCTGGATGCGATCTGCGTTGCATGGGATGCACGCCGAAGCGCACCCTGTTTCTGCCATCCTGACTGAAGGGATCCAAGGCAAATGCATGCAAGGCAGAGGTGCGCGCGCCGGTATCTATCTTGGCCTTGATGCGCGCGATACCAAGTTCAGGCAGCGACGCCCATTCGCGCCACCCGACCGGGATTCGTGTTGTCGCCGTGGTGTCTTTCATGATGAGCCTTTTGGCACGCGCGCTGGCATAATATCACCATCGTATCCGGCGCAGACGGACAAGGATTGAATTTATGACCGGCTCCACAAAAGTCGCGGTGTGTCTTGACCGCGCACAAGCTGAATACGGTTTCGGCGACGGCCATCCTTTCGGTCATGACCGCTATGACGTTTTCCACGCTGAGTTCGATGCACGCGGCCTTGAACCGCGCGTCAGTGTACTGACGGCACGCGTGGCCGACCGGCAGGAACTCGAATTGTTTCATACGGACAAGTATCTGCGCTTCGTGGAGCGGGCGAGCGCACGCGGCAATGGCTATCTCGATGGCGGCGATACACCGGCGGTGCCGGGAATCTACGCTGCGGCGCGCGCGGTGGTGGGCGCGACGCTCAACGCCGTGGATGGCGTCATGCGTGGTGGCTGCCGGCGCGCGTTCGTGCCCATTGCTGGCCTACATCACGCGGGCCGCGATCACGCCGCCGGCTTTTGTGTGCTGAACGACATCGGCGTGGCCATCGAACACCTGCGCCGTACCCATGGACTGAAACGCATCGCGTATGTGGATATTGACGCCCATCATGGCGACGGTGTGTTTTATGCCTTCGAAACTGATGCCGATTTGCTGTTTGCGGATCTGCACGAGGATGGCCGTTTCCTGTATCCCGGCACCGGGATGGCTGATGAAACCGGTAAAAATGCCGCACTGAAAACCAAACTAAATATACCCATGCCACCGGGCGCGAAGGATACGGAGTTCCATGTTGCTTGGGAACGCGTGGAACAGTATCTACG